>NZ_JBLHOE010000065.1:0-19059 GCF_047622445.1 Sulfurimonas sp. | reverse complement strand
ATTCTCATATCCCAACTCATTAATCGCAGCAAGTAATGGTTTAATAAGTCCGAGTTTTTCAAATGACATAAGTATTCCTAACAAGATGATTTTTCAATTTAATGATGGAATTTTAACATATTATTTGAATTATAAGCTTGTGAGATGTATAATCTATTCCATGATAAGAAAAACATTGAAAAAAACTTCTAAACATCCAAAGCTCGATGCCTTTATAAAAAAGTATAAAATCCCTCCGCAATACTTATCTACAAATAGAAAAATGGTTTCAAAAGCTGTTTTTATAGGAATTTTTATAGCTTTTATTCCTATGCCTATGCAGATGCTAGCAGTTCTAGCTATGATGCCATTTGTCAAGTTTAATGTGCCTATCGCACTTGCAATGTGCTGGTTAAGTAATCCTCTCACAATGCCTCCAATGTATTATATGGAGTATATGACCGGTGCTTATATTTTAGGAAGTGAAATAGCACCTGTAAAGATGACACTTGAATGGTTTAGTGAGAATATAGATAATATTTTTGTACCACTTTATTTTGGAACACTTATATATTCTGTTGTAGGTTCTTTAAGTGGATACTGGTTAGTAAACTATTTTTGGCACGACTCAGTACATAGAGATAGAAAACTTCACCGTGATAAAAGATAAAAAAGAATTTTAAACTTTGAACTCTTCTTTTTTATAGAACGATAGAATAATTAATGCAAGACCAAGAAGCAAAAACGGCACACTTAACATCTGCCCTGTACTGAAAATTATACCCTCAGAATAAGAGGCCTGTCTTTCTTTTACAAATTCTACTGCTATTCTTGCAGTAAAAATTAGACTTAAAAATAAACCAAAAAGAAAACCTGCTTTAATTTTCTCATTTTTAAATATATAGACGAGGGATAAAACTATAAATATACTCAAGTATGCAATAGCTTCGTACAGCTGCGCAGGATGTCTTGGAATGAGATCTACACGTGAAAAGACAATTGCCCAAGGTACATCTGTTTGAATCCCTAAAATCTCTGAATTCATGAGATTTCCCATACGAACAAAAAATGCAAATAATGCAGTAGGTATTGCAAGTCTGTCTAATAAATAAATAAAATTAATTGTGTTCTTTTTTGCATAATACAATGTTGCGAGGATTGCACCTATCCCACCACCATGACTTGCTAATCCACCCTCATTTATTGCTAATATTTTAAGTGGATTTGAAAAATAATATACTGGGTCGTAAAATAAACAATGCCCTAACCTAGCTCCAATGACTATTCCAATAACCATATATATTTGTAAAGATTCTAATGTCTCGATTGATTTATTTTCATGCTTATATATTCGGTTCATTACTCCAAAGCCAGACAAAATCGCTGCTGCAAAAAGAGCTCCATACCAATGGATACTAAAACCTCCCAAAGAGAGAAGAATAGGACTAACGTTCCATTCAAAATACTCCATCTATCTTTTCAAAGCCTCAGCAATTAATTCGATAGGGTTCTTAAACACTGTCTCTACTCCGGCATTACTCATAGAGTTATTTATCTGCATACGGCAAGCACTACACTCAGCACTTACGATATCTGCTCCAGTATTTTTGATCATTGCAGCTTTTGGTACACCAGCAGCTTTAGCAAAATGATACTTTTCACTCTGCATAGTTACTCCACCAAAACCACAACAAAGATTTGGGTCACTCATTTCTACTATATTGTAGTTTTGACTAATTAAGTTTCTTGGTTCCTCATGAATCCCTTGCATCTTTCTTGCATGACAAGGATCATGATAGGTAATTATCCTAGTATCTTTTTTCTTTAAAGCCAAAACTTTTTCTAATTGTGTGTTATGTTGTAACCATTCTGTAGCCATATGTACTTTGTCCATTACAACTTTTGCACGTGCACGCCAATCTGGCTGATTGTGAAAGTAATGTTCATAGTCAATTTTTAGCATTGCAGAACATGTAGCCTCTGGAACCAAAATAGCCTCAACATCTCGAGAGAAACTCTCAAAGTATTCAATATTAAACTTAGCATTAGAATCTACTGTATCAAAATCACCAGTGAAGTATGCAGGAGCAGAACAACATTTTTGAGACTTCGCTAAAAAAGCATCTATTTCTAAAACCTCAAGAATGTCTAAAAGGCCATCCCCAACATTTTTATAGTTATAATTTGCCAAACAACCAATAAATATAGCTACTTTACGCTTCCCACCATTGTCAATATTTTCTTCATGTGAATTTAAAAATGAAGTTTTTGAAAGACTTGGAAGTAATCTATCTGTTTTTAGCATTGGTAGATTAAAACGAGATTTCATAGAATCAATATCTGCTTTTATCTTAAATCCACACGTCTGAAAAGTCCATCCAAGTTTAAATGCTAAATCATTTAACCAGCGATGACGAAGAAGTAAAAAGAAAGCTCTTTTATACCAAGCTATTCCAAATTTTTGCGCTATGTCTGAGCGAACTTGTTCTATTACCATATCTGTAGGAATAGACTTAGGACAAGCCTCAACACATGCTACACATAAAAAACATGATTCAAAAATATCTTTCGCATTTTTATCTAAGTCCAGTTTACCTCGTTTATAGGCACCAAGTAAATCTAAAAACCCACGTGGTGAAGTAACCTCATCAGGGTTAATGTTATGGATTGTACAAACAGGAATACACTTCCCACATTTTACACAATCATCTGCAGTCTCGCCAAAATCGAAAATATCTTCTAATTTACTCATATTTACACCGTTTTTGAAAATGTTTTTTTATTTGCACTATGCTGATGCATATATGCATCGAAAGGCATCGCAATATTTCTTATAAGCAATGTTCCAGTTTCACTACATTCAATATGCTCATTATCCATACTGAGTAAGTTTTCTGCAACAAATGGTTCTAACGCAACTATAGCATCGGCAAAATAAGTTTTAAACTCTATATTAAAGAGTTTCTCAAATCTTTTAATATCAAGCTTAAAGTTACTCATAAGCTCCATGATAACGAATTGACGAATTAAATCGTCCTGTGTAAGGACAACACCTCTTTCAAATGGAAGTCTACCTGCGTCAATCGCTTCTTCATACTCATTCATCATTTTAAAGTTTTGATTGTAACTATCTATCCCTTCACCAATAGAAGTAAGTCCTACTCCAATTAAATCAGCACCACCCTTTGTTGTGTATCCTTGAAAATTCCGATGGAGTTCACCTTTTTTAATTGCTTTGAAAAGCTCGTCTTCTGGTTTTGCAAAATGATCCATCCCCACCATTTTATAACCATTTGAAGTTAAAAAATCGATTGTGTATTGCATAATATTTAACTTCTCATCAGGAAGAGGAAGAGTAGTCTCATCAATCTTTCTCATAGTCTTTTTCAACCATGGAACATGAGCATAATTAAATACAGCAAATCTATCTGGATTTAAAGTAATTGCAAGAGCAAGTGTTTCTTTAAATGTTTCTAGGGTTTGAAAAGGAAGCCCATAAATAAGGTCTACATTTACGGAAACCATATTGTACTTTCTTGCTAGATCCATTGCTTTTTTTGTAATCTCATAAGGCTGCACACGGTGAACTGCAATTTGAACTTTTTCATTAAAGTCTTGGATACCAAAACTTACACGATTAAATCCTGATTCACTCATAACACGCATCTGATCTTCATCTATATGACGAGGGTCTATCTCACATGATATCTCAGCCTCTGCTACAAAATTTGGAAAGTAGGATTTTATATTTTCTATGATTTCTTTAAGTTGGTCTGCACTAAAAAAGGTAGGAGTTCCACCACCAAAATGCATCTGTATAACTTCACGATTACAATCTAAGTGCTTTGAAAGAATTTCTAGTTCACGTTTTAAGTAATCCATATAACGAATCATTTTGTCTTCTTTAGATGTAAACACAACATTACATCCACAAAAATAACAAGCGCTTCTACAAAAAGGAAGGTGAAAATACAGACTTATAGGACGAGAAGAATCTTGATTTTCTATTTTTGTAATATACTCAGTATACTGATACGAATCACTAAACTCTAATGCCGTAGGATAACTAGTATAACGAGGTCCAGGTTTAGAGTACTTTGTAAATTTTTCAAAATCCAACATTTATTTATCATCCATTATGTATTAAAATCTATCCTCATACTCTCAAAAAATAATTTTTTGTAGCTTTAGAGGATGGTATAAGTACCGCGATTATCTCTAAAATATACTAATAAAGGGATTAAATCTATTTCTCAAGCTCTCCAGCTAATCTTTGATAAACTTCTGACGTTAAGAGAAGTTCTTTATGGCTTCCGCTTGCAACAATTTGACCTTTTTGCATAACCAGAATTTTATCTGCATGCTCAATCGTACTTAATCTATGTGCAATTGTAATAGTAATCTTATCTTTTGTGTATGTATCAAGAGCTTTTTGAATTCTCTTTTCACTTTCATTATCGAGTGCTGAAGTTGCTTCATCAAACAGTAAAAGAGAAGCATGTTTATAAATTGCTCGAGCGATTGCTACACGCTGACGTTGTCCACCTGAAAGATTCGCTCCGAACTCTTCCATCTTCGTGTGGATACCATTTTCAAGTGAGTCTACAAATAAAGAAGCGTCAGCTACTTCTAAAGCATACTTTACCCTTTCCTCGTCTACCTCTTGTCCATACGCAACATTAGCAGCAAGTGAATCTTGAAATATATATATTCTTTGTGAAACAAGTGAAATATGATGCTTTAATGATTCTTGAATTAAATCTTTAATATTAATACCATTTACAGATATACCACCATCATCAGGATCATAAAAACGTAAAAGCATATTGATAAATGTACTTTTACCTCCCCCACTATCTCCGACTAATGCAATATTTTCACCTTTATTAATTTGAATACTTACCTTATCTAATGCATATTTTTCTTCATACTTGAGTGATACATTGTTAAACTCTATAAGCTCAATATCATTTTCTAAAACATTTGCGCCATCAATAATTCGACTCTCTTGATCGAGAATCTCGAACACTCTCTCACTTGCAGCAATAGCATCTTGGATTTTCGCATAAATAGAGCCTATTCGCCTAATGGGCTGAAATACTAAACCTACAGCAGTTAAGAATGCGGTAAATTCCCCAACACTCATTCTTCCATCATACACTTCTTTTCCACCAACAAAAATAACAGCAGCAAGTCCGGTTGCTCCAATAATTTCCATAATTGGAGATACTACTTCACCAACATAAATAGCTTTCATATTTATCTTAAAAAACTGCCAGTTTTCTTTACTAAACCTCTCGAGTTCGTACTTCTCTGTTGCGTTTGCTTTTATAATTTCACTGTTGTTAAAAACTTCAGTGAGTCTTGTCATAACATCTGCATTTTTGTTTTGAGAACGGTGAGAATATTTTTTTAATTTTTTAGCTATGAAGATGAGAGGATAAACAACTACAGGCATTACAACAAGAGAGTAAAAAGCCAATAATGGGTTGAGATAAATTATATACCCTATAAGAGCTATAACAGTAAGACCTTCACGAAAAAGTTCAGGAAGCATATTTGCTGCGAAGTATTGAATTCTTGCAATATCGTTTGTAACACGAGAGATCAGTTCACCACTTCTGTTTAAATATAAAAATGTCATATCTAAATTGATAATTTTTTCTAGCAACATCTCTCTAAAACGAGTCACAATATGCTGACCAATATAGTTCATATAAACAGATTGAATGTACCTACCAATTGCCTTAAAGAAATAGATAGCTACAAGAGCAATAGGGATCAGATAAAGCATCTCTTCTTTACGCTCTATAAACATATCATCCATTAAAGGTTTCATAATATGTGCTGTACCCAAAGTAGCTAAAGTTGTTACAATAATTCCTATAAGAACTAAGAAATACTGAACCTTATACTCTATAATATACGGCCAGTAGCGCTTTAGAATTGCTTTCAAATATAACTCCATATAATAATTCGCGTATTTTACACTATTTTACCCTATTTAAGATTGAACTGTTTTAATATGTTTATTATTTGAAGTATTTCTATGATAGAATAAATATTATTTTTTTAGGATTCAAATGCAGAACAATAAACCTTCATCTTTGCCCTTTATATCTATTGTATGTCCTTGTTATAATGAAGAAGAGGTGATTGAGCATTTTCTTAAAAGCATCACTCCTATTTTAACAAAGAGTGAAAAAAGTTATGAAATCATTTTTATAGATGATGGGAGTAAAGACAACACCCTTAATGTCCTCCTAGAAGCTAAACAAAATCATGAAAACATTCGTGTTATAAAACTCTCAAGAAACTTTGGAAAAGAGAAAGCTCTCACGGCAGGAATTGATCTAAGCCTTGGAGAGACTGTAGTACCTATTGATGTAGATTTACAAGATCCACCTGAACTAATTTTAGATTTCATAAAAAAATATGAAGAAGGTTATGATGTTGTTTTAGCAAAAAGAGTAGACAGAACAACAGACACTTATGCGAAAAAATTCTCTGCAGAAGCATTTTATAAATTTCACAATAAAATATCCGATATATCTATACCTAATAATGTAGGTGATTATAGACTTATGTCACGTAAGGTTGTAGAGCAAATTAAAAAGCTTCCAGAATCTCAAAGATTTATGAAAGGGATATTTGCCTGGGTTGGGTTCCAAACTGTCACCGTTGAATACAAGCGCGAAGCTAGAGTAGCTGGCGAAACAAGTTTTAATGGATGGAAACTTTGGAACTTCGCCTTAGATGGCATCACAAGTTTTAGTACCGTTCCTCTGAGAATATGGCTTTATGTAGGTGTTATACTCGCAAGTCTATCGTTTGTTTACGGTTCTATTATCATCATTAAAACGCTTATCTTTGGTATAGACAGTCCTGGTTACGCATCTTTACTTACCACTGTTTTATTTCTTGGTGGAGTGCAACTCATGGGAATTGGGATACTTGGTGAATATATAGGTAGAATCTATACTGAAACTAAGAATAGACCAATTTATATCATAGAGAACGAATATTAAAGCACTATTTTTAAAAATATCTAATTTTCAAATAGTAAAGTATGGATTTGTTGGTGGTATTTCTACTTTTATCCATATAGCTATCTCATTTTTATATCTTTATTACATTGAGCAAAGTGTTTTTATAGCCAATACTATAGCATTTATTATTGCTTTTATTTTTTCATATACTTTCCAATCGCTTTTTGTTTTTGGACACAAATTACAAATCAACAAAGTCATAAAATATTTCGCTGTGCAATGTAGCTCTTTATTCTTAGCCTTTTTGATCTCACACTTTTTATTCTTTGAAAACTTATACATACAAACAATAGTAATATCTTTCTTATTGCCTCTCATAACATTTTTTATACACAAATTTTGGACTTTTAGAATAGCTACAGATGAGGAAAACAAGCATGAAACAAAATGATTATCTAACAAATAATTTTAATATTATATATTTCTTTCTTTTTACATTAGGACTTTTCTTATCCTACTGGTATGCAACACATCAAATAGTTGATGGAGACATTACTCAAATGCTTGATAAAGGCTATCATGGTTTTTACACAGGGGAATGGTCTAGTTATGGAAATGCTGCTAGTGTTGTTGGAAATGTACCCGGTTCACTTTTAGCCTTTGTCGTTGGTCTACCATTGTTTATAGTTGATTCGCCATGGGCGCCTATGGGCTTTTTACTTTTTCTTCATGCTATCTCATTTTTTCTTTTAGACAATGTAATCAAAAATATTTTTGACAATAAAATGAGACTTGTATTTTTAGTAGTTTACTGGCTTAACCCATGGTTTTTATTTGAAAACATTCTTTACAATCCATCTTACTTATTCTTTTTCTCAGCACTTCACCTCTGGACTGCCTTTAAGATGAAAAATGAAAGTTCTTTTATTTATTCCTTTTTACATATATTGTCTATTGGTATGGCGATGCAGTTACATTATTCCTGGATTATTTTAGCTGTAATGACAGCCTACTTATTTCTTAAGAATGTAATTAAAATCAATTGGTATGGAATAGCATTTTCATTTGCAGTCATCATTATTTCCCTCATTCCTTATATTCAAGAATTTATACATAATGCAGCCATTAGAAGTAATGAAGGGAATAAAGATGATGCAAGATATATCGGTTGGGGTGGTGTTCATGTTTATCCTGTTTTAAAAGCCTTTCTCTATTGGCTTAGATATGGTTCCTTTATTTTTACGAATAAACTCGTAACCAGTGCTAATTTTGACTGGCTTACAACTTCTCTCCTACTCCAACAAATTCTAACATATGCATATCAAGCTATTTTATTTGCTTTTGGTGCTGTAACTTTATGGGTATCTTTTAAAGCAAATAAATACCTTTATTATCAACTAAAAGGTTCTTTACTTACAAGATATTCCCAAGCACTAGAATCTAAAGTATGGTTAAGTGTTTATATATTAAGTGCTTTAATAGGTGTATTTATTAGTGCCGTGCTTTCACCAATTGTATTTAACTATTGGCATCTTCTCATTATCTTTCCTTTTGCACTTTTGCCTTTTTTACTTTTTATAGAAACTTTGGCAATAGAAAAAATCAATAAATACTTCTTTCCCGTTCTCATTTATTTACTTTGTATAAATTTTATCGCTGCTATAGATAGTAAAAAGTATGATTTAAATGCTAATTACTCGAATCAAGTAATAAAACACATCGAGATTCATAATCTAAATGGCAATAAATGAAAACAGATAAGTTTGTAAAACTCATTCGGTATATGTCTGGTATACCAAAAAGTATATACGTAAATTTCAGACTCTTACCATTTAAGCAAGCTATCTACCTACCTATCATGGTATCAAGAAAAACAAAACTACAATCCTTATCTGGAAGAGCCCATATAGATAAAATAAAAACTGGAATCATTAGAATAGGGTTTGGTGGTACCGATATGTTAGATTACCGTTACGATCGTCCTATTATCAAAATAACAGGAGATATTTACTTTAAAGGTAAAGCTAAAATAGCTATAGGTGCAAAACTATTAGTAAATGGTGAATTACATATAGGAAATAATTTTAGTATAACTGGAGATACCCAGATTATTTGTTCTAAAAAAATTTCTATTGGGAATGATGTTATGATTGCTTGGCAAAGTATTATTATGGATACTGATCAACATGCTATATATAACGAGAATAAAGAAATAATAAATGAAGATAAAGAAATAACAATTGGGAATAATGTATGGATTGGAGCAAGAAGCTTCATACTTAAAGGTTCTGTAGTTAAAGATGGATGCATCATTGGAGCCAACACAACAATCACAAAATCTTTTGAAAATGAGTACTCTATAATTGCCGGTAATCCTCCTAGAGTTTTAAAAGAAAGTGTCACTTGGCAACACTAAGATAATACCGAAGCCTCTTCCTTATCCAGTCTCGCTATTGCATTAAATAAACCTGCAAATAGTGCAAAAAATACCATTCCATTCATTACATGGATACTATTATGTGTGCAAGAGTATAAAACGAATGCAATAAGAAACATCCTATTTAAAATAAAGTATTCTCTCGTTTTTATTTTTAAGGTAAAAATAGAATAAAAGATTGATAAAATTATGAGCAAACCAAATATACCCAATTGAACAGAAATATTAATAAAAACATTATGAAAATCAGCAAACATATTCATATCTCTTGTTTTATAGTTATTGACAGTACTATAATGGTTAGCATCCTTCATAACATTACCTATACCTGTTCCTAGTACAAAGTTGTCAAAAAATGTCTGTGTTCCTATCATTATCATGGAAATTCTCATCCCACCTTGATCAGTATAATCCTTTTCATATATTGCTTTATTAAAGCCTTTTTCCAATTGGTGAACTCTCTGATTGAAATTATTACTAAAATTGTATGCGATAAAAAAAGTTGATACAATAATTATAGTAGCTATAAGTATTGCTTTTAATTTATCTTTTATGCGCATTAAGAAAAATGTTGCTATTAACACTATAAAGACTATTTGTCCTGTTCTACCACCATTTATAAATAAGTTAATCACAATAGTAATAAAGAATAATATACTTAATATCTTACTTTTAAGTTCCTCGTGAGAAAAAATGTTACTTAACAATATTGTACTAGTGAAAACCAACACAACACTATATGTTACATGATGCATAAAAGGTGTAGGCATGTGAACTGTTGCATTTTTAAATTGAAATAATTCAAAATATATTCCATATGACAATAATTCGCTTAGCAACATACTCATTAAGAAAGCTGTCAATATATTTGTGACATATTTTTTTTCTAATGCTGTATAAAAAATAAATATCATCAAAAAATGATAATATTTAGAAATATAATCTAAGGCATAACCTAAACTACTTGCCCAAAAAACAGATATTAAACTTAAAATAATTAATGCACTTAACGATAGTATAAGAGGATTGTCCTTAAGTAAATGATATCTATAGTTCCATTCACCTTTATATACCCATAAGATAAATATCACAAATTCTAAAAGACTTACAGCAGCTTTTGACACAGGGAAACTAAAAGCATAAGCAATAAAAAGATAGTTAATATATTTATTAATCTCTTGCTTGTCTATTATTAATCCTCCCAACAAATACCTTCTTTTACTACACTGGCTGGATTACCAACAGCTATAACATTTGAACCAATTGTTTTTGTTAATGTAGAGTTTATTCCTACTATAGAATCATGTCCTACAGTAACCCCCTTTAAGATTGTGACATTATCTGCAATCCAAACATTAGCTTCTAAAGTAATATCACGTCCAGCATTGATAACTTTATCTTTTTGATATATAGGGTGTCCATCTGAGGTCATAATCTTAACATTCCGAGATAAAGAGCAATTATCTTTAATCAAAAGTGTTCTACCCTCTTTAGCAGATAAATAACTATTATGTCCAATACCGCAATTTTTTCCTATAAGTATAGAACAATTGTCACCTAAAATCTCTAATTCTGTATATCTTAGACTTGTACCATCTTCTATAACAAGTTTATTATTACTTCCTTTGGATCGTATCGTACAATTAGCTAACTTAGCATTTTTTGCAATATCTAAATCTAAACTACCTTTAATTCTAATCTTATTTCTTAATTTTTGTATGAATGTGAATTTATTCATACTATCACTTTATACAACTGATCATTTTGCTTTGTAGCGTTGAACTTATCCATTACTTTATTATATCCAGCCAAAGCAATCTCATCTTTCAACTCTCTATCATTAAAAAGTTTCCCAATCCTAGATGCTAAATCTTCAGAAGTTCCATCAAATAACAATCCATCCACACCATCATCAATAATTTCTAATGGGCCACCATTATTAGTGGCTATCATTGGTACTTTATTTGCCATTGCTTCTATAACCACGAGTCCAAAGGTTTCGTTTTTTGTTGCTAAAATATTGATGTCAAATATTTGCATATACTCATTTACATTTTTACTAAAGCCCGTAAAGATAACTTTATCAACAAGGTCTAAATCTTTTACTCTAGCTTTTAATTGAGCTAAATACTCGTCCTGCATAGCAGAACCTACTATAAGAGCTTTTATATTCAAGTCTTTAAGTATTGAGATTGCTTCAATAACTTTATACTGACCCTTACCCTCTTCTATTCTACCTACAATTCCAACTATAAATTCACCATTCATTTTATATTTATCTTGTAAATTTTGGACTACAGTCTTGTCTATATTTGAAGATTCAGTTCCAAGATAAACCATTTCTAGAATCGGTCTTACATCCTGAGGTATAAACTTTTCAAGTTGCTCTTTTACCTTATGTGTTACGGCATGCATCATATCAATGTTTTTATATAACCATCTGTGATATATATCATCCTTGAATCGTGTCATACCCATATGCCTACTCTGAATTAACCTAGGTTTCTTTTTACTAAGCACTTTTGCAAGAACTGCTGTTATCATATCTCGAGTCCAATGGAAATGCACTATATCAATATCATTCTTATCTATATATTTTGCAAGCTTTAAAGCGGGAATAATTGGGAAAAGTTTATTTCTTTTGAGAAGATATTTATTTTTGTTATCGAGATAATTATCAAGTTTTTGGTCTGGTGCTACAACTATTTTACAATTCGTTTTTTTAGAAAAACTTTCATAACAAGATGCAGAAAAAAGTTCTAGTCCACCTAGTCCATGAGCCAAACAGAGTTCTAATATATTTTTATTTTTCATATGATTTATCTATTAAGTTTTTTCTTATGCCAACACTTCTAAAATTTAATTTCAACTTAACACCTTTTTAAATATAATATATTGATTATATTTAATAATAGGTAAAATATGCATAAAATAGTTATAAATGATAGTTATGAATTCTTCAAAAGTTTTTTATTGAACATTCAATCTTATTTTAATGAAAACACTCAAACTATCCATAAAGCCAGAAATGAGCTCAAAGTTATTCACTATAAAGATATTGACACTATAGTAAAATCATTTAAAGTACCAAATGTACTGAGAAGAGTTGTCTACACATACTTCCGAGATTCAAAAGCTAAAAAATCTTATGATAATTCTGTAACCTTAAAAGATTTCACACCAACACCCATAGCTTATATAGAATTTTTCCAAAGTGGTCTTATTAACGAAAGTTACTTTGTAAGTGAGAAATTTAACTATGACTTTACTATACGTGAACCTCTTCTTGATGATAACTTTGAAAATAGAGATGCAATTTTTAAAGCTTTTGCTAAATTTACCTATGAACTTCACCAAAACAATATACTTCACCTGGATTATTCACCTGGAAATATTTTAATTGAAAAAAAATCTAATAGTTTTAACTTTAAAGTGGTGGATATAAACAGGATGGAATTTCGCACATTGACTCTGGGTGAAAGACTACAGAACTTTAATAAACTATGGGCTAAGGATAGTGAGATTTCAATAATGGCAAAAGAATATGCTTCTCTCATGAATGAAAATGAAGACCAATGTATAAAAGTTGCAGTTGACTATAACAACAAACACAAAAATAAAATGAGATTGAAGAAAAGATTAAAAGGTCAAAAGCTTGTTGATTGAGAATATAAGTGCAGTAGTTTTAGCTAAAAACAATGACAATACAATTAAGAAAACACTTGATTCTTTAGTTAACTTTGAGGATGTTGTAGTATACGATAACGGCTCAACAGACAAAACTATGGAAATTACTTCGAGCTATAAAAATGTAAATCTCATTCAGGGTGAATTCAAAGGTTTTGGTTGGACAAAAAATAGAGCTGTATCATTTACTAAAAATAACTGGGTCATAATAATAGATAGTGATGAAGTTGTTGATACAGGTTTATTCCATATTCTGCAAACTAAAAAACTTAATGACAATACAGTTTACCAACTTAATTTTAAAGCTTACTACAAAGATATTCAAGTCAAATACTGCGGATGGAATAACCAAAAAATAAAAAGAATGTACAATAAAAGTGTTACTTCGTACAACATGAATGATGTACATGAAGATATTATTAGTGATAATCTTAAAATAGAGCAGCTTGGAGGCAATGTTGAACATTATAGCTATCATAGCATCTCACAGTTTGTTATAAAAGCCGACCATTATTCAACGCTATTTGCTAAAAATAATGTTGGTAAAAAATCTTCTTCACCGCTCAAAGCTGTTTTAAATGGAATCTATTCATTTATAAAAACAT
Source organism: Sulfurimonas sp. (assembly GCF_047622445.1). Lineage (GTDB taxonomy): Bacteria > Campylobacterota > Campylobacteria > Campylobacterales > Sulfurimonadaceae > Sulfurimonas. Next base: position 5,362 of record NZ_JBLHOE010000065.1, on the reverse strand, counting down.
ACTTTTTTAAACGCGGATTTCTAGACGGTTACATAGGACTTATCATCTCATTTTCTCATATGGTTACAAATTTTTATAAATATATAAAGCTTTATGAATTAAATAAGGAACAAAAATAAGTGCTCTTTAATTCATACGAATTTATATTTTTCTTTCTACCATTCACATTCTTTATCTATTTTTACCTTTTAAATAAAAGACTGATTGTTGGAGCGAAAGGCTTTTTAGTTTTTTCATCCCTATTCTTTTACTCTTGGTGGAATATAACATACCTTCCAATTATTCTCACTTCTATGCTTTTTAATTATGTCATTGGAAACAGCTTAAACAGTAACTTTCAAAAAGTTAAAATTGGGAAAAAATCACTTTTAACATTTGGAATTCTAAGTAATGTCGCCTTATTGGGCTACTTCAAATACAGCGACTTTTTTATTGAAAACCTTAACCTATCTCTAGATGCTAATATTGACTTACTACATTTAGCACTTCCACTTGCAATATCATTTTTCACTTTCCAACAAGTTGCGTACTTAGTAGATAGCTATAGAGAAGAAACGAAAGAATATGACTTTTTAAATTACGCTTTATTTGTTACATTTTTTCCACAACTCATTGCTGGACCGATTGTTCACCATGGTGAAATGATGCCACAATTTGCGAGTCGATGGAACTTAGTAAAAAACTATAAAAATATTGCCGCTGGCCTTTTTATATTTTCTATAGGCTTATTTAAAAAAGTAGTTATTGCTGACACTTTTGCGACTTGGGCTAGTAATGGATTTAATAAACCAGAAGTCTTAAATTTATTAGAAGCATGGGCAACATCACTTTCTTATACATTCCAACTCTATTTTGATTTTAGTGGTTATACAGATATGGCTATAGGTGCAGCCCTACTTTTTAATATACGACTTCCTATCAACTTTAATTCACCCTACAAAGCTACAAGTATTCAAGATTTTTGGAGAAGGTGGCATATTACCTTATCTAGATTTTTAAGAGATTATATCTATATTCCACTAGGAGGAAATCGTCAAGGTAGCTTTAAAACATCTACAAATCTGCTAAGCACATTTATTATAGGTGGGATATGGCATGGAGCAGGATGGACATTTGTTTTTTGGGGATTTTTACACGGTATGGCTTTAGTCATTCATAATATTTGGAAATCATTTGGGATCAAACTACCAAAAATACTTGCTTGGTTTATTACATTTAACTTTATAAATATTACTTGGGTATTTTTTAGAGCGGAAGACTTTAATACTGCACTAATCATACTTAAAAAGATGTTTTTTGGAGAACTTATCCTTCCCTACAGTATAATTGAAAAATTTTCATACTTGAGCTCTACTAAAGGTGGTGTTGTATTTTTTCATATAGATGCAAGTTCAGATGGAATATTATGGATACTTGGAGCTTTTATACTTATATTAGGTTTTAGAAACAGTACCGCGACTATGAATGGCTTCAAACCAAATTTTAAAAATGCTTTGCTAATGTATTCACTTTTTATAGTATCACTTTTACACTTTACACGTATTAGTGAGTTTTTATATTTTAATTTTTAAGGTTATTACCTATGCTACATTCTAAAAAATGGATTTTAAGTACCCTCTTAGCTATTTTGATAACAATCTCGTCTATTATTGGTTTTAACTTTTTCATGGATCCATTATGGACTTTTAACAATGAACATAAGTTCAATCAATACCAAAAAGGTGGGAGAGAAAGGCAACAAAAAAGTGATGCTTTATACTTTCGTAATCACAAATACGACACACTCATTTTTGGTAGCAGTAGAACAGCTTTTTTAAATCAACATAAGTTCAACGATAGCACATTCAATTACTCTTCATCTGATATGCAACCAAATGAATATATACACTACTTAGATTTTGCAATCAACAAAGCAAAACAGCCGATTAAAACAGTTTATATAGGCTTGGATTTTTTTGGTGCTTTGTCATATCAGCCCACTGCGAGTACAAAATATAAATCAATTTTAGAGGAAATTGAAAAGCCTTTTTATCGTTATAAACTTCTATCTAGTCTAGACACTATAGACTACGCAACAAAAAATTTTAAATATTATTTTAAAAAATCATATATGAAATATACATATAATTATGTTAAAACTTCTCGACCAATTGCAAAACATACACTCCAAGACTATAACAAAGCTATCCAAGGAGATATAGATCTTTTCACGAGAGATAGATATAAATATCCATATGATGAAAGTTATAAAGATATTATTTTTAAGCTAGTCTCAAAATATAAAAATATAAAATTCATTGCCTATACAACACCTGTAAGTGAAAAACATTTTAAAAATATAATCCATAATGATTTATATGAGACTTATGAGAAATGGTTACAAGACTCTGTAAGCGTATTTGGTGAAGTAAGTCATTTTATGTATGTAAATGAAATGGCAACTAACGCTCATTTGTACTTCATGGATTCACACCATGGTTATGCAGAAACATATGAATGTATAACTAGCGATTTATTAAAAAGACAATCTCGTTGTCCAAAAATAATGATGCTTATAAATAAAAATAATTTAGATGAGAAACTTACACTATTAGAAGACTTAAACCACTAACTTAAAAACTAAGTAAGTCTGTTTTAACTTCTTCAAACAACTTAGCTCTTTCATTTACCTCAACAGGTATCATAAAGTGTTCCTGCTTACTTTCTTCACCTATACCCTTCCACCTTTTAGCACTTGCAAAAAGTGAACTTCCAAAAAAAGTCATAGTTGGCGTTCCAACTAAAGATGCTACATGATATGTCCCAGTTGATGTACTTACAAAAAGTTTAAAACTACTAATGAGTTTTGCAAAGTATAGTAATCCATCCAAAGAAAGATAATAAACTATATGTAAATCATAAAGTCGTCTTTGCATATCTTCATAAAGATCTTTCTCATCAGGACCAAACGTCATAACTACTTGGTATCTGTTTGTCTTTACAGTAGCTCGGATGAGTATCTCATATTCATCCAAACTCCAGTTGGCATCGCTAGAACCGCCAAAACCTACATGAAAACAAAGTACTTCTTTTTCTATGTCGTTGTTGATTCTAAAAACATCATAGACTTTTTTTGCATCACTAAATTCTAAAAGAGGTTTTTCATAATCTAAATCGATATCGTTAAACAACTCTTTTGTTAGCTCAAGGTTGTACTCAAACTCTGCCATCTTCACTTGGCTTCTTCTTTGTTTCACTCTGTTTGTGTAAAATATTTGTGCTATCTTTGTTGCAGGAGCTATACGTTTTGGTATGAATGCTAAAAGTTGCGCTATGGCTACACGAGTGTTAGAAAAAAGTGTGAGAGAAGTATCTATATTATAGTGACGGATTTTTTGAGCAAGTTTAAATACCCTTTCACCATTATCAACAATTACCTCATCAATAAATCCACAAGCCTCAGCTAGAGTTTTGTTAAGTGGTGCAACTAAAACTACAATCTTGTTATCTACATTGTGTTTTTTAAGAACATATATAGCTGGAAGTGCAGTTATAAAATCCCCAAGCTTATCGTTTCTCACTACTAAAATATTCATTCATATCCCTCTATAAAAATAGATTCTACATTAAATAGGATAATCTCTTGCTTATGAATAGTTCAATGTACTTTCCCTGTATTACAGATAAAGGGTATTCCTATAAACAAAATTTCTCATTTATATCGCAATTATTTTTAAAAAAGAGGTACAGGGTATTGGCCCCGAATACTGGAAAATCTAAGATATACTAAAAAGCCCTGAAATAGCCACTTTTAATTCTCTATTCTATCAAAAAAAGCTACTAAAAAAAATATATAGCTACCAAGTAGCTATTTTACTCTAGAAAAATCATCTAAACTTATCATCTTATAAAATGTTCCAAAAATCCTAAGCGTTTGTGGGAATTTTCAATTGAGACTTTTGAACACTTTGTGGAAGACAGAAAGCTCGAAATAAAAAATACTGTTCTAAATATAAGAGTTTTCAAATTTTTTATCGCATGAAAATTTTAACTTTTAGGAATACAATCTCTCTAATTTGTTGTCTTTATTTTTAGGGGCATTATATTTCTATTCGACAGATATTTCAACTCATTACAGTTGAGTATTAGATAACGAAGAATATAAGGTTTATATCAAGCATTTATTAGTTTCTTTTTATATTGATGTATAAAAAGCTATTGTAATTAACTTCGTATATTCTTAAATTCTTCACACCCTTTTATATTTTCAAACAATATTTCCTTATCAATTTCATCTTTTAAATTAGGAGATTTTTCTATGGCTACTTGTAAGTCCTCAATAGCTTCATGCTTATTATCAAGAGCTGCATTTGCACAAGAACGCTGCCAATAAGCATATCCATATTCTGGGTCAATTTCTATAGCTTTATTACTAAGGTTCAAAGCCCATTCATATTCATCCATATCAAGAACTGCATCTGCTTTGTAAGCATAAACTTCTGCATCATTATTATTTATTTTTAAAATCTCATCATAAAGCTCTACTCTCGATTGAGGATTTGTCTCTAAATTTGAGCGCATCCACAAAGAGTGGATATACTGGGTATTATATATTTTATTCTGATTATCTAATATTTTTGTTGATTGCTGAGTTAGAGTATCTTGAAGGCTTTGCAGCTGAGAGTTGTATTTTTTTGTTATTTTATCAAGTCTATTTTCAACTATCTCTTCAGTTTTTCCTCTTAAATCTTTAAGTGAATTCCATCCAGCAAAAAGTAGTATAGATGTTACAGCTGCTATAAGGTAAAATATATTACCGATTGTGTCAGTAATATATCTTGCTGCTCTGTCTGTTTGTTCAACTTCAGCTCTTGAAATTCTTTTTTCAACATCATTTTTCAGTATCATATTTTGCATCCGTAAATCTTTAAGTTCATCTATAATGTACCTCTCAATTAATGGTTTCTCTAAGGCTTCATCGACACCTTTAATTTTAGAGTTATCAGCATTAACTGAGGTATACAAAAGTAAAAAAAAGAAAAGGACAAAAGATTTCAACACAATATTCATAAAGAGCCTTTAGCAAACAAAATTAGGAGAATTATAGCAAGTACTTCTAAAAATGAGAACTTATATAGATGATTTATTGATTATGAGTTTAATTTAGAATATGCTTGTCAAATTCCATAACCTGTAGAGACTGTGAAAGAACTCCCAAAGCCAGTAATAATAACAGATTTGCTAAAATAGAAATATTGACTTAATGAAAAATATGGGTGCTTAAAACACCTCTCGAACTATGGTATATTGGGAGTAAACAAAGGTTTATTTACAAATGGCTGTAAAAAAGCTCTAAAATATGCATAAATTGTCAATCTAAAAA
>NZ_JBLHOE010000064.1:0-19107 GCF_047622445.1 Sulfurimonas sp. | reverse complement strand
GGCTCTATAACTTTGATTATTTTCTTTACTTCTTTTTTATGAAGTGGCTTTAATACTGTTGAAATCTTTTCTTTTTTTAACTTAATACTTAGCTTATTCTTTACATGCAAAAACTCCAGAGATGAATTGTCAATATGTTGCATGAAATATATGGACACTTTTTTATTCCACAAGGTGAAGTATAAAAACTCTTCATTTTCTTCGAGAATAATTTCAAAAAATTCTAAGTTATCATCTTTTAGATATTTAAGTGAGAAACTATAAAAGAGACTAATAAATGTATGAATAACATAATGTGTAGAGTTTTCAGAACCTAAGAGAAAATCCCAAAATTGATTTAAATCTTCTTCTGTTGCAATAGAAACAACATACTTTACAGAAGATAAATGAGTGTCTTCAAAAAGATTAATAACCTTACGTTTTTTTCTCATAATAATGAACTCATAGCAATATGATTTGGATCATTTTTTGCTATTTTTTTTTGGCTTGACAAGACATGGTTTATATTTTCTATGCATCTGTAAAAAGTTTCTTTACGTATTTCTAAAACTGAAGCACTCACACTAAGAAGATTAAATTTTTGAAGTATACCATCTCTATTTTTTGCTTGTATATAACTATTGTCTTGATCCTCAATCGAGTAAAACTTCCTAACACTTTGGGAAAATATTTGAATAATTGATTTAATATCTTTAGTACTTTGCTGAAGATTAAGATTTTTCTTAGTATTGAAACTGATAAAAAAATCATCTCCACCTATATGTGCTTTGAAAACTTCTGTTGGTAAGTTATTTTTGAGTAAATCAGCAAAAAGCTGTATAACTCTATCTCCATTTCTAAAACCATATACATCGTTAAATACTTTAAAGTTATCTAAATCAAAATAACATAAAAGGTATTCGCCTGTGTTTTGAGAAATTTGGGAAATAGACTCTTCTATTACAGTATTTCCTGGAAGTTTAGTAAGTGGATTTTGATCTCTTGCAAGAAGTAAATTCTCCTCATTCATGATACTAATAATAGCTCTTGCAGATAAAAACCCATAGTAAGCAGAATTCTTGGTAATAATTATCCCCTTGGACTCAGTATTATTGGAAAATAACTCTACAATTGTATTGATAGAACTATTAATATCAGTAGATCCACACATATGTAGCATATTCTTTAGTTTTGATTTTTTATCTTCATTCTTCAAAAGTAGTGATATACCATAAGGTGAATATAAAAACTCTTTAATATCTAGTTCATGTAAGACACCTAAGGGTTCATTACTTGCATTAACTACTGGCACTATGGGAGTGCTTTTATTTTGCTTAAAATAATCAAAAACTAAATTCATTTTTGTTTTAGAATGTAGGGCTTGTATTTTATCGATATAGTTATGAATAGTGTGATTTTTTTTGTTTCGTTTATCTTTTGTAATAATTTTTTGTATATTTTCATAGCTGCTTAAAATATCATCAACCTTTGTTGTAGGTCGTTGTACAAGATAACCCTGTACAAGGTGGCAACCAATCTCTTTACATACAAATAGTTCTTCTTCTGTCTCAACTCCTTCTGCAATTACTTTAATACCAAGCTGTATCGCTAGATTTGTAATACTTCGTACCATCAATTTCTTTTTAAGATTTTTCTCAATATTTTGAAGAAAGAATCTATCTATTTTGATAATATCAGGAGTTGAATCATAGAGTAGTTTATAGCCGGAATATCCAACACCAAAATCATCAATCGCTATACAATAATTTTCATTTTTATAATATTGAAGTACTTTTTGAATATCAAAATCAGATGATATTTCATGTCTTTCTGAGATTTCAAAGCATAATGCTTCTTTTTTTATACCATACTCTTTGAGTAGTAAAGCAGTATTCCCTGTGGAAATAGTTTTAATATTAAATAAGCGATTATCTAAATTGTAAAATAGCTTTATATATTTGTATTTTTTGATTGTAGTAAATTTACTAATGGCTTTTTTTCTAAGTTCTAAGTCAAAAGGATAAAGAATACCTTCTTTATAAACTGCATCAAAAAGTGCAAAAATGGATTTAAATCCAACTTCTTGATAATTCCGAAGAAGTGCCTCAACGGCATGTATTTCACCCGTATGAATATTCACAATTGGCTGAAAGGCAATGTCAAGTATCTGTAAGTTATCAATCCAGATTTGGGGTAGTTTAGTTTTCATAAAGAAATTTTATAAAAACTAGGTATCAATCGGGTTACAATTTATTTGTTTCTTTATCTACTTCTTTTTTAGCAAACCCTGCACCTTTTTTTGTTTTGGCTTCAAGTTCAAGAGCATCAATAATAGATTTATAATCTATAGAGTCTTTATTCATCATTGCAAAGCAAGTTGCAATTACAGCTATAGTATTTGGTACTTCACCCTTTTTTTTATATCCTTGGATATTCTTTTCACTTACTTTAATGAGTTTAGCAAACTTGGGAAGACTAATCTCTGCATCTAATAATAATTTTTTAAAATCTATAAAAGTCATTTTACCCCTTGTACTTTTTGAATAAAGAAATTATAGCATATATCTATATTTTATTGACAATCTAGTATAAAAAATGTACAATAACTATAATTTATTACTATTACCTACTAAAAGTAATAAAAAATAATAATTTAGGAGCCACCAATGGCAAAAAAAGTTGAAAAGAAAAAAGTAGCTAAAAAATTAGCAAAGCAAAAAGCAGTTAAAAAAGTTGCAAAGAAAAAAGCAGCAAAGAAAGTTGCAAAGAAAAAAGCAGCTAAAAAAGTAGCAAAGAAGAAAGCAGCTAAAAAAGTAGCGAAGAAAAAAGCGGCTAAAAAATCTGCAAAGAAGAAGTAGTCTAAACTACTCTTTGTAAGTTTACATACCAGTCATCATTAAAGTATTCTCGAGTATTTGAGAGTTTAATGTTGACATATGTATCTTTAATACATAAAGACTCTATAAATTCGCAAGGAACTTCCAGGTCTTGTTCTATATACTCTTCTATTAAATCTGCACTCACTAAGCTGTTATACTCAATATCTAAATGTTCTGTGTCTATCGTGAATTCTCTTATTTTCATAGTATCTACCTACATTTGAATTACATAATAATAGTACTGAGCAGTTACAGATAGATTACAATTTATAATATTTGCGTAATGAATTTGTAACTATATAGATTTAAAGTAACGCTTTTTATGAGAGTCTTTAATTTTGGCAATTTCTACAACTATAAAGCTATCGATGCAGTTAGAGAAACTAGGATCAATATTGTAGTCACAAAATCGTATGCCACCTTTCTCACATAAATCACTATATTGTTTATAGAGTGTAGGTACACTAGCATTCATAATGCTTAGTGATTTTTTTAGATTTTTAAAATTTTCTTTATACTCGGGTAAATTAAACTCATGACTAAGAGCTTTCATAAGTAGTTTGTCTGTAGTAAAATTATAAGGTATTTTTGCATCTACGAGATTTTCAATATCTTTAAAGTTTTTATCGAAGAAGTATAGCAGTGTATCTTTTGACATTTTAGAGTAACTTGCACTGAGTGATAGTGGACCAAAAAGATATTTTATATCAGGATGCTTACTCAAGTATGCACCTATCCCATACCAAAGATAATCCAAAGCTCTACTCCCCCAGTACTTAGGTTGTACAAAACTTCTTCCTAGTTCTATAGAGTACTCAAGATATGGATTAAAATTCTCATTCAATGTAAAAAGTGTACTTGTATATAAAGCATCTTTATTCCGGGCATCTATTATATTCTTACATTCACCAATTCTATATGCACCAACAACCTCGAGGTTCTCTTCATCCCAAAGGACAATATGTTTATAGTAACGGTCGTATTTGTCAATATCGCGTTTTTTGTTAATACCTTCACCTACTTTTCTAAATGAGAGTTCTCTTAGGCGACCGATTTCGTTGAGTAAAATTGAGTTATTATCAGAGCTACTATAAAGGTAGATCTTTTTATTGTCTTTTGTTTCGCCAAGTAGTTGTGATTCTTTTAATTCTTTCTTTAAGGCTCTCCTGTCTTCTGGATGTGCAATCGCCTTTTGTGTCAAAAAAAAACTCTTTCCTTTCTTAAGGTTGTAAACTTGTTTTTTATAAAGCTCTATGACTTGTAGTTGTTCCAAACCTTGTGGGATTATATGTTCATTTGGAATGATTTCACCTATGCATATCTCAATCATTTTATCTCGTTGTTTGAACATCTCATTTGCGAGTAACATGGTAGATAGTTTTTTATTGATGGCAGAAACAGAATAAAAAATTTTAGAATTTTTTCCACCAATAAATATAGGGAGTATGGGGGAGTTGCTTCTGTGCGCAAACTTTAGAAAGCTTTTATGCCATTTTTTATCTTTTATGCCTGTAGAACTCGCACGGCTTACTTCACCAGAAGGAAATATAAGTAAAGCCATGTCTGCGTCAAGAGAGTTATGTATATCTTGTATAGCTTCTTTTTTTTGTCTTGCTTGAAAGCTATTAACATGAATTAAAAGAGAATCAAGAACAGTAAACTCCTTTAAATAATCATTCGCAACAATTTTAATGTCTTTTCTTACTCTACTTACAAGTTTAATAAGAGCGAAAGAATCAAGCATTCCTAAGGGGTGATTTGCGATGATAACCACACGACCAGTAGATGGAATATTTTCTATCTCTTTATCTGAAACTTTATAATGAAAATTAAAATAATCGAGTGCATCATCTACAAGTTCGAAAGCGCCTAAGTGAGTGTTCTTCTCAAAGAAATCATTTATCTCATTTTGGTGAACGATGGAATCAGAAAACTTAGAAATAGCGGCTTTTACAATCTTGTTATTTTTAAGTTTAGGGTACTTTTTTGTAATCATTTTTTCAACATTTATCATTCTAGTTCTTTATGTTAATATAGAGAATTATAATGAAGTGATATTCCAAAATGGTTACATTTTTACTTATAAAGATGCAGTGCTTAGCACATAAATACTTAATAGAGCTAACACGATTGCCTTGACTAATGCCTTTGTAATTTCCATTTGTTTTCCTTATGTTATTTATTTGTTTAACAAAAGAAAGTATAATCAGTGTTAGTAACATATTAATGACAATACTGCTTGATTATTTTTTAGAATAAATTAGACATGTAATTGAATAGTAATGACATTCAGGGATAATACGTCCATATTAAAAGGAGACTTAAAATGAAAAGCTTAATTATATTTCAATCATTATTAATCCTATTTATAGCATATCTAGCAAATGGTATTTTATATTAAATTTAAATTTGAAAATAAAATTTAGAAATAGCGATTTTTACAATCCTCTTACATTTTTATACTAAAAGTTGAACCTTCATTCTCTACACTCTTAACTTCAAGTGAAAAATTATGGAGTTTGGAAATGTTATTTACTAAGAAAAGTCCAAGTCCTAAAGAGTTATTCCAGCTATTACCTTGCACACGATAAAACTTCTGCGTAATATTCTCTAAGCTTTTACTTGAAATTCCTATACCAGTATCTATAATATCTATTTGCTTTTCATTGAAGTTTATAATAACTTCATCTTCAGAGTATTTATATGCATTTTCAACAAGGTTGCTAATAACTATACCAAACAATGATGCGTCGGCTTTTATAGAAATAGTTTTATCGCCGGTTATTATTGTTTGTCTTTTTGAATAGTTTACTTGCATAGTATCAACTGTATCATTAATGATTTCATATACGTTTACTGTAGTAAATTGTGCTTTTTGCTGGCCACTGTCTAACTTTATGGAAAGTCGTAGTGTATCGATTAAGTCACTAAGTCTAATGCCATTTTTATAGATTTTACTCAAAAACTTTTGGCGTATGTTAGGGTTTAGGTTTATATCATCCATAAGTGTTTGCGAATACCCGTTAATGACGGCAATAGGGTTTTTAAACTCGTGTGAAATAGCCGAGATAATATCATCTTTTTGCTCATTAGCAAGTTGTAGTTTTGCGGTGTATTTTGATTTTCTTTTATCTTTTTTTACAAGTATTTGAGAAACTTTAGTAAGTTGTTTCGTTATTTTTGAGAACTCTAAAGAGAAGTCTGAACGTATATAACTTGTTTTTTCTTTTTTTGTAAGTGCGCTAAGGAAAACTGCAATTTTTTGTATCTCATGCTCTAGTTGCGAACTCATTTTATATGTAATCCAGATAAGAAAAGTAAAAAATATTGCTAATACAAAAAGTGTTTTCCATCCAAGAGCAAAAATTTCTTTGTTTATATTTTTTAACTCTTTGGCTAGTCGTATATAGATAACTTCACCATTTATAGAGTACTTTTTTACAATATATAAATAATCTTTGTTAATTGTTTTAGAATGTCTTATTTTATATCCATAGGGCTCTTTATTGGATTGCATAATCTCTTCTCTGTATTTATGGTTATCCATTTTTGCTTTGTTTTTATGCGATTCTATCATGACTTCACCATCTGCAGAGATTATGGTTAGTCGTAAGTTGAGAGTTTTTTTGATTTTCTTTGCTACTACATCGAGATGAGATATGTCATGAATATCAAAAGAGAGGATTTCAATGTTGTTTAAAAGTGAATCTCTACTTTGTGTGATGTAAAAATCTTTTGTCCAGTAGTAGACTATTGCTCCAATGGCAATAAAAAGTATAGAAAATATAAGAATAAATTTTCGAATTACAATTTGATGAAACTTTAACAAAATATGTAACCTTCACCACGAACAGCTTGAATGTAGTTTTTTTCTGCTCTTGGGTCAATATGCTCTTTGAGTCTTTTTATCGCTACATTTACAGTCTTGGCTTGTTTAGAATCACTGTCTTTCCATACACTTTCAAGTAAACCCTCACGAGAGAGAAGAACATTTACATTTTTTATAAATTCTAAAAGTAAATCGTGTTCTAAATGTGTAAGCTTTATATCTTTACCATCTATGTTAAATGTTTTGTTTGAGGCAAAGTATGTAATATCTTTATATTTTATAACATCTTGAACTTTTTGCGTTCTCTTGATGAGTGCTTTTACTCTTGCTTTGAGCTCAGCGATATTGAATGGTTTTGTTATGTAGTCATCACCACCAGTGTCAAAACCTTCTACAATTTCTTCGGAAGAATCTTTAGCACTTACATAAATGACAGGCTGATTGTAACCTTGTTTACGTAGTTTTTGTATATAGATACTTCCTTCAACCCCGGGAAGATTTCTATCCATTAAAATCAAAGAGATCTCCTCTTCATCTAAAATGTCGATAACATTAGAGGTATCTATACAGGTAATGATGTCATAACCCTCTTTTGAGAGAGTATATTCCATTAAATCTAAAATGTCTTCTTCATCCTCTACTATTAGGACTGTTTGCTTAATTTCTATCATGTAAGTATTATATCTTAACTGCTTAAGCTTCCACCAACTTTTGCATACACAAGCAAGTTGGCGATACTAATAGCACGAGAAGAAATTTTTCCACTTTTACGTAGAGCTCTTAACATCTTATGAAACTTGTCAAAACTATGAGCGCAATCAGCTTGGATAGATAAATTTCTCTCAACCATTTCATATAAATCATCTGTTTTATTCTCTTCAATAAGAACATCATTATAAATCTCTTGCATCTCATCTGCATCATCACAGTTAAGCATACTTAAGGCTAACTCAATTGCATTTACAGTTGAATCTTGCATAGGAAGTGCATACTCTTTAACTGTAGCCACATCAACATCTTCGCAAACATCCGTAAAGCCTCTTATGAAACTTCGTGTACTTGAACATGCCCGAGCAAGTTCGTTGGTGATTTTCATATAGGCTATAACTTCTCTTAGATCTTTAGCTTCTGGAGTATATAAAGCAAGAACTTTAATTATAGAATTATCTAGATCGTCAGTTTTAGAGCTAATATTTTTTATGTGTGTTTTAGCTTCAGTAAATTTTTCAGTATTACAATCATGTAGTGCTAAAAGAATGAGTTTGTTTGATTCAAGTAAACCAGTACCTATATCTTCAATTTTTGTTTTTATATTTTCTAAGCTTGTTTTAAAGTTTGAGATCATATTTTATGTTCCTTAATTTATTTTACAGTACTGGAAGTAATTCCGTTACTTACGTTAACACTATTTTTCTTCGGCAGAAAGTCCAGCAGACAATGTGCTTTAGTCTTACTTATCCAAAACGCCCAGTGATATAATCTTCTGTTTTCTTTTCTGCCGGATTTAAAAAGATTGTTTCTGTTTTATCGTATTCTACTAAATCTCCGAGGTACATAAAAGCGGTGAAGTCACTTATTCGAGAAGCTTGTTGCATGTTGTGCGTAACGATGGCAATACTAATATCTTTTTTTAACTCAACTAAAAGCTCTTCAATAGCCCCTGTTGAGATTGGATCTAGGGCTGATGTTGGTTCATCAAAAAGCATTACTTCAGGTTTTACTGCAACAGCCCTTGCTATACAAAGACGCTGTTGTTGTCCACCTGAAAGTCCCATTGCAGATTTACCAAGTCTATCATGAACTTCTTTCCAAAGTGCTCCATCTTTAAGGGCTTTTTCTACTCTGTCTGCAAGTTCTGTTTTGTTTTTAAGTCCTGCAATTTTAAGGCCATATGCAACATTGTCAAATATACTCATAGGGAAGGGTGTAGGCTTTTGAAAAATCATTCCAACTTGTTGGCGAAGTTGTATAAGCTCATTTTCTTTTTGAATCTCTAAGATATTTCTATTTGAATCTGTTTTTAAATCTTGAAGTATTATTTCCCCATCGTACTGATTCCCAGGGTACACATCGTGGATACGGTTCATTGCACGAAGAAGTGTAGATTTACCACAACCACTAGGCCCTATAAGTGCGGTTATTTTATTTTTCTCTATTGGTAAGTTAATGTTTCGTAGAGATGGATGTTCCATTCCAGGGTATGTAAAGGTAAAGTTTTTTATGTTCATGATTGGCATTGTTATAGTTCCTTGTTAATCTTTATGTCGTGTAAAAAAATTATTAAATATCACTTTCAAATTTGTAAGTAATTGTAGGAAGTTTTGGTTACATAATGATTACGAAAAGAAAATGACTTGTATGAGGTAATGATTTCGTATAAATATGCTCTTTATTTGAACTCAAGTATGTTTTAGCTCTTTTAATACATTTTCTAAGTAATGGATAGAGGGAAAAGGATAAAGTTTAATAATGTATTCCAAGGACATACTATCCCCTTAAATAAAAAGGAGAGGACTATGAGGAATTAGTCCTTTTGTCTTGTTATAAATCTACCAGCAAGGTTTATGAGTAAAACCAAAACTGTAAGGATAAATGAAGCGGCCCACGCTAAATCACGACTTGCTTCTTCTGGTTCATTTGCTAAATCGTAGATACTAACTGTGAGTGATGGAAAACTCTCTGTTAAGTCTACTGAGAAGTAGTTACTAGTCTCAGATGTGAAAAGTAAAGGAGCAGTTTCACCGATGATTCTAGCAAATGCAAGTAAAATACCAGTCATTATCCCAACTTTTGCAGCTTTTACTACAATGTCGAGGATTACTCTGTACTTTGAAGCACCAAGAGCAACTCCTGCTTCACGAAGTTCACGAGGAACAAGAGAAAGCATGTTGTCAGTAGTATTGATGATGATTGGAATCATCATGATAGAAAGAGCAATAGCTCCAGCAAAACCACTTGTTCCCCCAGTTGGGATAACCACAACTGCGTATACAAATGCTCCGATTACAATAGAAGGAGCTGACATCATAATGTCACTCAAGTCACGAATGAATCCAGCATATTTTCCAGTTCCGTATTCTTGGATGTAAATTCCAGCAGTCATCCCAAGAGGAATCCCGATAACAGAAGCAAGTCCAGCAAGGATAAGTTGTCCGACGATGAGGTTTCTTAAACCACCTTCGATGAGGTCATTTAAAAACAGAGAAAAATGAAATGATCCTAAACCCTTAATGAACAGAGTGACAAGAATCCAGCCTAAAAATGCTAAACCTATAAGAGCAGATAAAACCGAAAGGGACAAAAATATTTTGTTAACGAGAAGTCTCATTTATAAAGCCTTTTTTAGGAAAAAGAATTTTGCGATAGATATAACAGTAAAGCTGATAACAAATAGTATAAGTGCAAGCATAAACAAAGCACTTTCTCCAAGACCACTGGCTTCACCGAAGTTGTTTGCCATTGCAACAGGGATAGATATTGTTGGATCGTTAATAGCAGACGGTAATGCAAAGATAGAACCAATTAAGAATGCTACAGCCATTGTCTCGCCAAGTGCACGACCAAGTGCGAGGATAATAGAACCAATGATACCAGTCTTAGAATATGGGAAAATGATGTCTTTAATTACTTCAAATTTAGTCGCACCTAGTGCATAGGCAGACTCTTTTAAAACACCGGGTGTTGTGTTCATACTATCTCTTGTAATGGCGGCCATAAATGGAAGTATCATGACTCCAAGAACTAAGCCTGCAGTTAAAAGAGAAACTTGGTACCCTCCAACAATGTCAGCAACTATAGGGGCAAAATAATAAAGTCCCCACATACCAAAGATGATACTTGGAATCGCCGCCAGAAGCTCAATGGCAATACCAACAACGTGAGAGATATTTTTCGGTGCAATCTCTGCTAAAAAGACTGCAATTCCCATTGCAATTGGAAGAGCGAAGATTAAAGCTATAAGTGTTGTAAGCAGTGTACCAACGATAGGGACAAGACCACCATAAACAGTTTTAGTAGAGCTTTCATCGTCTTCGTCAAACATCACTTCATCTTCGTCTATAATCATGTCATCTTCATCAATAATTTCATCAGATTCTATGTGAGTTTCTAAGCTAGATTCATTAGACTGTTCTAGCTTCACTTCTACATTCCAGTCAGGATTTGTAATGAAGTTAAAACCAAACTCATCTATAGCAAGCCGAGAAGAATTAAAAAGTGTAAAAAATATACCAATCAATATGACAAGTACCAACGAAGCACTAGCAAGTGAAAGATTTTGAAAGATTTTTTCCATATATAAATAGCCTATTTAAAATTAATAGGGAATTCTATTTAAACATGGTTACATATTGATTACGAAAAGGATGATCTGAGCATTTCAGTATTATAAATATATAAAATAGATATAATTAGTAAATCTTATGAAATTATTAAAAACAAAGGAACTATAAATGAAAATACTTTTACTTATCGCATTGCTCTATGCAACTCTCTTTTCAGCATCAATAGATGTAAAGCTATATGATGAAAAAGAAAGAGAAGCTTATTACGTTGAGATAACAAAAGAGATAGAGCTTGCTGGCGTAAAGGAATTACGTCCTAAAGATATTATAAAAGATGAATTAGCGCAGTTAGTAAAAATTCGCGATGCTATTTCACAAAAAATTCTGATAGAGAAATACAGTTTAAAAGCACTAAATACAAAAACGATTAGTACAAAACGTATATATGATGCTATTAATGCCGTTTCAAAAATACAGACTAAACAAGAAAAAAACAATAAAATTTTAACAGATATACAGTCGAAAATTTTACTTTTAAAGCAATCCATTGAAGGAATTGTTGAGGAAGAAAAAGTAAAACTTTTATCCTATCAGTTACAGTTTGCATATTATAAAATACAGCAAAAAAATATAGAACAAAAAATGGTATTACTCGAAGAAAATGAGCAAAAAATACAAAAAATCCTTTTGACAACTATTGATAAAATTAGATGTAATGGAGGGAAGAGTTTTGATAAAGAGTTAGCCCTTATTGACAAGAATATTGAAGAGGATGAAGAAAGAATAAGAGCAAAAGAGCTTCAAAAAGAAAAAGCGCTTATAGAAGGAAGTGATAAAGTAGCCGTTATTAGTAAAGAAATAGATCTTTTGAACACTAGTCATGAAAAGGCAATAGCTAAAGGTATTGTTCTTAATATGAGAAAGTCATTATGTTTTTTAAATGAGAAAGATAATACTGGTTTTTATAAATTAATAAGTGATCTGCAAGATACTATAAATAACTTACCTCATGAAGCCCAAAAATCTTTGTTCCAAAAACAGATAGTAGTTCTTAAAGATATATCCAAAGTAGAACTGGGACGTACAACACTTTTCTTTGGTGCTACTGTTGAAGAAAGTAAGGCTATTCTTTTACAAATAAAAGAGTTTATAGTTTCGCCACTTTTTGTTTTTAATGAACAAGCAATTAGTTTGCTTAATGTGTTTATGGCAATTTTGACTATAGTATTTGGATTTTTATTTGGTGCTTTTTATAAAAAGTGGATATCCAAGATTACGAATAGGTGGACAGATGTTAGTTTGATGTCTGTACGTTTGATTTCAAATATTGGGTATTACATCATAATACTAATATTTTTGATCATATCTGTCAGCAGTTTAGGCATAGATATGAGTTCTTTATCTTTGATTGCTGGAGCATTATCCATAGGTATAGGTTTTGGACTTCAAACGATTGTATCTAACTTATTTGCTGGAATCATTTTAATGTTTGAACGCACGATTAGAATAGGGGATATTGTTGATATAGATGGCGTTTTACGTGGTACAGTCATAGATATGCGTATACGTTCCACGACAATAAAAACATTTGACAACATTGATGTTGTTGTACCAAATTCATCTTTTGTTCAAAACAATGTAATCAATATGACGCTTGAAGATAGAGTGAGACGTTTGCATATACCATTTGGGGTTGCATACGGTACAGAGATAGATGATGTAAAGAAAGCTCTTTTTGACGCTTTAAAAGAAAGTGAACTTTTTTACATTAAAGACAATAAAGAGAGAAAGCCAGAAATAAGAATGACACTGATGAATAGTAGTAGTGTTGATCTTGAGTTGATTGTATGGGTAGACAGAGATATGAAACGAAAATTCATCTCTTTAGAATCTGACTTTTTGATTTTAATTTATAATGCTCTGAGAGCAAACAATATTGAAATACCGTTCCCACAACTTGATGTGTGTATGAAAGAGATAATAGAAAAGACTACAACAAAAAAAGATTAAATAGCAGTTATTGGGAACGAAGGAGCATTATTTTCTGCTTGATATTCTGAATACTCTTTTCATCTTTGAGTATTTTCAATTCTTCACCTAACCAAAATAACACTGCTTTTTTATAACCATGAAAGGAAGCTATCTCTAAGAGATGCTTTCTTGTTTTTTCATCTAAATGGTTTTTTATCAGTGCCCCAGCTAACAAACTAGAAGTAGCTTTTTTCATACTAACGATATCTTCATGTGTTTTGTTATAGTGAGAACTGTCAAGATGAGTTGCAAACTCTCTATAATGTTTAGGCAAATTTTTGATTGTGTTGTCTTGGTATGAAAGAATAATGAAATCATAATATGCATCGAGTTCTTGGTTGTCAATGAGTGCAGAGATATCTTTGTACTTTTCACATTTTGATTCTTTACCAACAGATATATTTAAAGCACATTCGCCCAAATAAATTCTAGCTAACTGTGTTATGTTAGCACTTTGTTTTGCATGTTTTATGGCTCGTTTTAAATCATTTTGTGCAAGTGCATTGTTATCACTTAAAAAGTTTTTTGTGTAAGAACTAAATGCATTAGAACTTTTGTATTGCCATTCATTTTTTGGTGTTTGTAAAGAACAGCCTGCAAAGAAGATGATGATTAAGCTAGTGAGTAGTATTTTTCTCATGGTAGTTCTACTTTTTCAGATTTTTCATTTTGCATAAGAGAATCTACCTTATCCATAATCTGATTTGATTTTTGCACACCTACGAGTATCTGTTCTTTAATTTCTATAAGTTCAGTGTCAAATGTGCCGATGGAGTTCACCGTGGAATCAAGCGCTTGTAATTTATTTTTAATATCTTTTAAAATGAAGTTTACCTCTTCTATGGAAGAAGATGCAGGATCGATAATATCTTGATCCAATGAAGATGTAATCTCACTCAAATTTTTTGTGATGCTTTGAATATTTTTCATGATTGTAGTAGTTTGATGTATGGACTCTATAATCTTTTTGGTTGCCTCTTTATCTCCTGTAGCTGTTGTTAGTAAGGAATCATCATTCGCAAGTTTCGCAGTAAATTTGTTGAGGTTTTTCAAAGTTTCTTTAAAGTCAGAATCTTGATTTGCAATAGAAGAAGTAATTGTATGGACGTTATGTAAGATATCTACCACTTTGTCTATAAGCGGTTGTAGTTTTACAATAAGATCATTTATATTATCACTAAAGAGCATTATCATTGAATCTCCATCTTTTAAGGGCGGAGTTCCTATGGAGCTGAAAAGTTCAATATGTGGTGAACCAAGAAGTGGTTTAATAATCATCAAAACACTTCCCTCATTCATCCATTTTTGATTGCTTTGTGCAACAGAGAAAGTCATAAATACAAAACCATCATCCTTAAGAGAAATATCATCAATAGCACCTATCTTAAATCCTGAGTATTTTAAAGGCATTCCAACAGTAAAGTACTCAGCACTATCCGTGGTAAAGTTATACGAGTATCTTGTTTCAAATATTCCTTTTTCTTTAAAGAACAAAAATAAAAAAACAAATAGTATGAGAAATATACTTATAATAAATAAGCCAACAGAGAATTTTATTTTGTCGTATTTCATGTGCTTCCTTTACTCAAATGATGATTGTATTAGTAATGATACAAGCTCTATAAAAAATATAGAAAAAATAATTCTTCTCATTATAGAGAGTGTATTGTATGACTGAAGTCTACCATAAATCGGAAGTATCACAATAATTAATCCATACAGGATACTCTTGATGAATAAGGTTAGAATATCTTGAAATTCAATGGACTCAAAAACAAGTTGCTTATATGTATCTACATCCATATGCATAAAGAAAAAGATGGGAAAATAACTACTTGTAAGAACAATACTAGCAAAAAGCATAGAAAGGCTTAATGTACTAACAAGAGAACTAAGGGCATAAGGAATGAGTGTACTTTCATAATCTTTCTTTTTTAAAAGTATTTTTGATTTGTTGAGTATGTAAAAAGCTGTAAATACTGGTGCAAAAACATTAACAATAAAGTTAACGATCAGTGAGCCGATTTGTAGGTGGAAGTTATACTCCCCAGCGACAATAATAAATACTCCAACTACAATAGAACCAAGTAAAAATGCCAGTAAGGAAAATCGACTAAGGGTAAAAAGAGTAGTACGATAGAGTTGTAGTATGAGCTTTTTTTTTATTTTAAAAGTATAATTATTTGGGGTAGCTATGTTTAAAAATGAAAGTAAAGAAAATACAATGATGTTGTAAAAAGAGAGAGTGATATTGAGTACTTTGGCACCAATGTTTTCTATAAAATGAACAATCATTTGTATAACCTCTTATGTAAAGAGATTATACAATAATGTTATTTAATAGATTAATTTTTAGGAGTTTCTCAATTAGCGGCTTAAATTTAGAAGCTAAGTAGAAAAGTATAGTTATAATAGTTAGTATATATTACAAAGGATTTAGATTTGAAAAAAATAATTTTAGCAGCCCTCATAGTATTGAGCCCAATGATAGCACAAGAAGATTTAGAAAATCCGTTTTTAGGGGATGATAATTTTCCAATGGGTTATTCATTACTTCCTGATGCAATGCCAAACTTTATGCATCTTTATATGAAAGGTGGTGGAATGCATAAGTTAGATCTTACCCCAGAACAAGAAGCAGCTATAGAAAAAGTGTTCTCAAAAAGACCAGCACAACTAATGAAAGCAGCAGGAGATATCCAAAATCTTGAAACGCAACTTGTTTTAAAAGTCGTTGATGAAGGTAAAAAAGCAGAAGATGTGAAAGAGCTTTTAAACCAAATAGCGCAAAAAAGAAAAGAGATGACAATGTTAAAAATAGGATGTCTCAATATTTTTAAAGAAACATTGACAAAAGAACAATACAAATCTTTAAAAGATATGGCGATAGAAGAAGCTGAAGATTTATGAGAAAATACCTTCTCTCTCTTTTCTTATTTGGGGGATTACTCTTTGCTAATTCAATCAACACAAAAGAATGGACTCGCCCAAGTAAGATTCCAGCTCCCAAGAATAATCCTATAACACAAGAAAAGATAGCTCTTGGAAAAAAACTCTTTTTTGATCCCATTCTTTCTCGTGGAAACAATATATCATGTATGACTTGTCATAATCCTCTTAAGGGTTGGAGTGATGCGGATACGGTAGCCATCGGAGATAAAGGACGAAAAGGTATAAGAAATAGTCCAACTATCTTAAATAGTGCCTACCAGTATATATATTTTTGGGATGGAAGAGCAAAGAGTTTGGAAGAACAAGCTTTAGGACCTTTAGAGGCTCATGCTGAAATGAATATAGATGTTAAAGAAGCAATAAAGAAACTAAAAAATGATCTTCTATATAAAAAAATGTTTCAAGCTGTATTTCCTAAGGAGGGGATTACTTCTGATACCTTGGTTAAAGCACTAGCTACTTTTGAGAGAAGTATTGTTTCAGGACAAAGTAGGTTTGATAAGTTTATAGCAGGTGATAAATCACAGCTAAGTGATGAAGAACTTAAAGGCTTTTATACCTTTGTCAATAAAGGAAACTGTACAGTTTGTCACAGTGGATTTCGATTTTCAGACCAAAGTTTTAATAATGTTGGAGTGGACAATAAAGATCTAGGACGAGGAAAAATTAAAAAAAGAGATATATGGAATGCAACATTTAAAACACCAACTCTACGTAACATCACTAAGACAGCTCCTTACTTTCATGATGGTTCGGCTAAAACTCTCAAAGAAGCAGTAGAATTTTGTGCAAAAGGGAGTAGAGACAAAAACAGTAGTGTTGCAAGTATCTTGATAGATAAAAATTTAAGTAATGAAGAAATTGTTGGGGTTGTAAAGTTTTTACATACCCTTAGTGAACCTATAGAAGATTTACACTAAGGGAAAAGCTTACTTGATACCTTTCGTATCCCAGTAAGCTCTAATCTTAGAAGTTAAAGTATCTGGTAAGGGAACAAAACCTAGGCTTTTCGCAATTTCTTGACCATCAGTATACGCCCAGTCGTAGAACTTAGTAACTCTCTTGTTCATATCTGGTTTTTCAAAAGGAACTAAGATAAATGTTGCAGCTACCATTGGATAGGAATCTTTACCCTTTGGGTCAGCGATTATAGAGTAAAAGTCTTTCTTAGGATCAAGTGAAGCTTTCGCAGCAGCAGCTTGAAAAGACTTTAAAGTAGGAACGATGTACTTTCCTTCTCTGTTTTCTACACGAGCCATTGCAATATCATTGTTCTTAGCATCTGCATAATCAATATACCCAACAGAGTACTTAGTTTGTTTTAAAAGTGCGGCTACGCCTGAGTTTGTTTTACCACCAATGTGTTGATTCCCTGGCCAGTTAAGTGATTTCTTGGCACCATAAGTTTTTCTCCAATCTTTTGATACTTTACTTAAAAAGTATGTGAAGTTATATGTAGTACCTGAACCATCCGCACGGTGAACAAATGTTAGTTTTTCATGTGGTAGTTTTGCATTTGGATTTTCTTTAGCGATTACTTTATCATCCCAAAAATCAACTTTACCAGCTGCAATCGCAACGATAGCACTTCTACTTAGTTTGATATCTTCTACACCTGGAACATTGTAACCCATTGTGATAGCACCAACAACTGCTGGGAATTGGAAAAGACCAGCTTTGTTTAAAGCTTTTGGTGAAAGTGGTTTGTCAGTTCCTGCGAAATCAACTGAACGAGCCTTAGCATCTTTAATCCCTTTTGAAGAACCTTTTTTGATGTAATCAACTTTGATGCCAGTATCTTTGTTATACGCTTTTATCCATTTTTGATATACACTATATGGGAAAGAAGCCCCACTTCCTTTAACGATGTCTGATGCTGCTAGACCAGAAACTAATACTGTAGATGCAAGAGCGATTTTTAATACTTTTGTCATTTTGACTTATCCTTTTCTATTATGATAACGGAAGTATAAAGTACAACGATTATAATTTGGTTACAATTGAATTACGCTCATTTTAAGACTACAAAACATCTAGCCTCATGGGTTTCTATGTAACCATTTTGTCACTCCTTCGTAATTATTTTAAAACCTTGATCAGCTAATCTTTCAAAAGTATCCTAGCATTTTGGAGAAAATATAATTGTCAACAGGTATGGATACCGGTTGATTATTTTTAGCATTGGTTATACAAATAAATCGTATCTTACATAGTGGATTGATTTTGTATTGAATATGGTCATAGCATTTTGAAATGCTATATAAATAAATTAAAAGTGAGAATAAAATGAAACATAAAAGTTTAAAACTTAGTTTGGTAGTGGCACTTGCCTTGACATCGGTAACTGCAAAAGAAGTGAGTTTAGAAAATAAAATATCAAGCTTATATGTGTCATTCTTTAATCGGGCAGCAGATGAAGAAGGATTAACATACTGGAATAACGCAGGTTTAGCAGTAGAAGCAAGTGGTGGAGACTCTTTAACTGTCCTCAAGCAACTCTCATCAGGGTTTGCATCACACCCAACATTTGTAAGTACATATTCAAGTATGGGTAATGAAGCATTCGTACAAGCTATTTATCAAAACTCCTTAGGTCAACCAGGGGATGCACAAGGTGTAGCATACTGGAAGGGTCTTCTGGATAATGGTAAGTCAAGATCTGATATGGTAGCTGAGTTTATGGAGTTATCTTTAACTCTAGACTTAACACCAGAGAACTTTCCAGCACTCTCAGCAGTTGAATTAGCAGCAGCAGTTGAGAGACAAGATCTTATTACAAATAAGGTAAATGCAGCAATTAGTTTTACAAAAACTTTGAGTTCTCTTACAAATGTAGTAGATGCACAAAATCCTGAGAATGATGGTGCTTATATGGCTTCTGTTACAGTTTTAAGTGATATAACTGTTGATGAAGCAAGTGTAATTAGTACTATAGGTAAACTTAATAGCCTAGCTAGTAATGATAATGCAATAAATATTATTAATACAAACTGGGATAATATTATTGTACCAGAGGTGGCAAATATCTCACAAACACCAGCAAAAGAGGATTTATCAGGAACTATATCTGCGAATAAGACATTAACAGCAGATAAAGTATGGAGAATTAATGGTTTAGTTACTGTAACAAATGGAGCTACATTAACAATAGAGC
>NZ_JBLHOE010000063.1:0-19187 GCF_047622445.1 Sulfurimonas sp. | reverse complement strand
CAATACACTCACTCTTATAGCCCATCGAAACCAAAGTAAAAAATAAAAACTTGACATCTATACTTTGAAACTCCCTAACATATCATTATAATGTTCTAAGGTCATAAAACTTTTCTCAAATCTATAGCGTATAATAAACTCAATTACCAAGTTTTTAAGCTTTTCATCCACATTCTCAGCCCGACCAAAATAAGCTAATGAAATATTTTTTGATTTTACAGT
Organism: Sulfurimonas sp.; assembly: GCF_047622445.1. Taxonomy (GTDB): domain Bacteria; phylum Campylobacterota; class Campylobacteria; order Campylobacterales; family Sulfurimonadaceae; genus Sulfurimonas. The sequence goes on along the minus strand of NZ_JBLHOE010000063.1, from coordinate 18,965 downwards.
TGCATTTTTATCATAAGAGATTGCAAGTACCTGAAGATACTTACCCTCTTTAACTTCACCGAGAGTTTCTTTTACTAAAGATGCTCCAGAGAGGTTAATAGCTTTAAAGTCAAATAATTCTATAAAATTATTAACCTTTTTATCAATAGAGAGTTTTTTATATAAGTCTTCTAGTATTTTTAAATTTTCTTTTCTCGCCATTTCGTACGAGGACATTTTACTCGTTAAGTTTTTTAATCTATCCAAGGCTGTGCTCATAGAAGTTCCTTATTATCTGATTGATATAGAAGTATATCAAAATAAGTATAAATTAATATTACAATTCTCTGCTATAATTAGTTACTTTAAAACTTGAAGAGAGCAATGGATTACTTACAAATAGAGGGTATTAAATCCCTAAACGGAACTATCGAAATTTCTGGTGCTAAAAACGCTTCACTCCCCCTGATAGCTATGACTATCCTTGCTAAAAATAGTGTAAATATTAAAAACCTTCCTGATGTTGTTGATATTAAAACACTTTTAAAACTTTTAACAAACCTTGGTGCGTCTTGTGACTTTGAAGATGACAAAGTAGTTGTTGATACTTCAACTATCACTGAGACAAAAGCAACATATGATATCGTAAAAACTATGCGTGCTTCTATCCTAGTTTTAGGACCAATACTCGCTAGGTTTGGTCATTGTGAAGTTTCTCTTCCTGGTGGTTGCGCTATTGGGCAACGCCCTATTGACTTGCATCTTAAAGCCTTAGAACAAATGGGTGCACACATTGACATCAAATCTGGATATGTAGAAGCTACTGCACCAAATGGACTGAAGGGTTGCAACATTAACTTTGATAAAATCACTGTTACAGGAACTGCAAACATTATAATGGCAGCAGCTTTAGCACATGGAAACACTACCATTACAAATGCAGCGCGTGAACCTGAAGTTGTACAACTTTGTGAAATTCTTAATGACAATGGAGTAGCCATAGAAGGGATTGGAACTGCGATTTTAACTATTCATGGGACTGCTGGAAAGTGTATAGATATCAAAGAGTTTACTGTCATTCCAGATAGAATAGAAGCTGGTACATATCTTTGTGCTGGAGCAATTACTCGCTCAGAGCTAACTATCTCAAATGTAGAACCAAAGCACCTTGGTGCAGTTTTATCAAAACTTGAGGAGATGGGAAGTACTTTTACAACAACAAAAGACACTATAACTATCCACCCATCATCGGACATCAAACCTGTAAAGATTGTCACACAAGAGTATCCTGCTTTTCCAACAGATATGCAAGCGCAGTTTATGGCACTGGCAACTCAAGCTGATGGAGTTTCTATCATAGAAGAAAGACTCTTTGAAAATAGATTTATGCATGTGAGTGAGTTACAGCGTATGGGTGCAGATATTACACTCAATGGAAATATAGCAACCATAAATGGAAAGAATCCACTTTCTGGAACAGATGTTATGGCGACAGATTTAAGAGCTTCTAGTGCTCTTGTTTTAGCAGCTCTAGTTTCAGAGGGAACAACCGATATTCACCGTATTTATCATTTAGACCGTGGTTATGATAGATTAAAAGAAAAGTTAGAAAATGTTGGAGCTAAAATTCAAAGACTAAAAGAATAATAGCAGTAGATCATCTCTTATTTTATTCTTCGAAGATTATTATATCGTAGATGCTTCTTTTTGTTACCATCGCTTTACTTGGTGAAACACCATAGGAGTTTTTAGCTTTATCCATTTCATAACGAAGTTCTGCCATCTCACTTTCCATTGCATCCACATTTTCTTTCAAACGCAAGATTATATCAACACCTGCGAGATTTACTCCTAGTTCACGAGTAAGACGTAAAATAAGTTTAATTCTATCTATATCTCTTTGAGAGTAAAGTCTTATACGACCATTTGTTCTTGCTGGGCATATAAGATTTTCTCTTTCATATTGACGCAGAGTCTGCGGGTGAATATCCAGAATTTTTGCAACAATAGAAATTAAATAAACTGGCTCATCATAGGGGTGAATCATACGATTATTCCTTTGGAAGTTTTTCTTTCATCATCTCAACTAGATCTTTATCCAATTCATCAATTTTTGGTAAAATTATGTTTGCTTTTAAATACAGGTCTCCACGAACTTTTGTTTTACGGTTCATAGCACCCATCTCTTTTACACGAAAGCTTTGTCCATTTTTTGTATTTTGAGGAACTTTAAGTTTAATCTCTTTTTCTAATGTTTCTATAGCTATTTTTTCACCAAAAAGTGCGGCTACTAAGGGAAGATCAAAGACTTTGATAAGATTGTTATCATCTCTTTCATAATCAGGACTACTTGCTACTGTTATCTTTAAAAATAAATCTCCAGCTTGTCCACCTTGGGCATGACCTTTGCCTTTAACCCGCATTTTTTCACCACTTTTTACACCAGCAGGAATTTTTATGTCAAATCTATCGCCTTGAACTGATACAGAGTGAGAACCACCAAGGATAGACACAACAAATGGAATCGTTACACTTGTCTCAATATCAAGGTTTGGAGCCTGTTGTTGGCCACCAAAACCTCCTCCTCCACCAAATGGGTTACCTCCACCTCCAAAGCCTCCACCGCCAGAGAACATTTGTCTGAGTATATCATCTAAATCACCCTGTCCATGGCTACCATGTGAACGTGAAAAATCACTAAAGTTTTGACCACCAAACATATTATCGCCCATTTGGTCGTATTGTCTTTTTTTCTCTTTATCACTTAGTATTTCGTACGCTGAATTAATCTCTTTAAATTTGTCTTCCGCACCAGCATCTTTATTGATATCTGGATGGAACTGACGTGCAAGTTTTCTATATGCTTTTTTTATCTCTGCTTCACTCGCACCTTCGTTGATTTCAAGTGTTTTGTATAATGATTTCGCCATTGTTTTCCTAAAAATTATTGTTTAATTTATTTAAGTGGGATTATATCATAGAGGTTGAGTGTAAGTCAATCAAGTTTCCACTACAAAATCCTAAGAATATAAAACGGCTTCATAGTGGGTACCCAAAAATCAAAGATTTTGACCCTTCCACTGCAGGGGTTTTATTATTCTCAGTATTTTTCCGTTACCGTGTTTAAAAAGAATGGATATCTAAAATCAAAAGAGTAATGTAATTTCAAGGTGCATAGAGAGGAAGGATACTCCTGTATCTGACGAACGTAGCAACGAAGAAGTTACGTTGCTATTTTGATTTTAATGTAGGAAGTGGCGAACTTCTGAGAAATATAGACTCATTCCAAACTCATTTGCAGCCGCAATAATCTCTTCATCGCGAATACTTCCACCAGGCTCGATAATATTTTTAACACCGGCCGTAGCCGCTGCATCGATACTATCACGAAATGGGAAAAATGCTTCAGATGCAAGTGCTGCACCACTAACATCAAGACCCATATCTTTTGCTTTTTTTAGTGCACATTGAGCAGCATCAACACGTGAAGTCATACCCATACCAACAGCCACCATTGCAGAGTTTTTAACATACACTACACAGTTAGACTTAGTAAGAGACGCAACTTTGTATGCTATCTCCATATCTTTCATATCTGCCTCTGATGCAGCATTTTCTGAAACCAACTTAGCATTTTTAACTTCATCAGCTCCAACTTTATCTGCATCTTGAAAAACAAATCCACCATCAACATGTTTAAAGTCTTTTTTATCATCCGCTAAAATAAGTTTATCTGAACCCATTTCAAAAAGTTTTATACGTTTTTTCTTAGCAAATACTTCTTGTGCTTCTTCAGTAATACGACCAGCAATTACAACTTCTAAGAAAATCTCATTCATTTTCTCAGCAAGTTCTTTGTTAACAACTCCATTAACTGCAACAACACCACCAAAAGCAGAAACTGGATCACACTTTAGTGCTTCTATATATGCTTCTAAGAGCGTATCTTTAATTGCAAAACCACAAGGATTACCATGTTTAGAGATACAAACTGCATTGTCTTCACCAAATGCACGTGCAATTTTAACAGCACCATTAAGGTCATTTAAGTTGTTGAAACTTGCTTCACCCTTAAGTGTTTTAAAGTTCTTACTAAAGTGCGTATCAAACTCATATAATGCACCTTGCTGATGTGGGTTTTCACCATATCTTGTAGCCATTACTTTATTTCCAACTACAAATTGCTTTTCGCCAAAACCATCGTTAAAACGTTGATTCATATAGTTTGCAATCATAGAGTCATACGCAGCTGTGTGCTCATACGCTTTAATCATATATCCACGACGGAATTCTTTTGTATTTTTCTCGTTTTCTATTGCTTCTATTACTTCAGTATAGTCTGCAACATCAGTAACGATAATTACAGCATCAAAGTTTTTAGCAGCTGATCGAACCATTGCAGGCCCACCGATGTCAATGTTCTCAATGATGTCATCAAAGTCATCAGTACGCTCAATAGTCTCTTTAAATGGGTAAAGATTTACACAAACAAGGTCAATTGACTCAACGCCTAACTCTTTTGCTTGGTCAAGGTGTGATTGTTTATCACGACGGTGAAGTATCCCACCATGAACATAAGGATTTAAAGTTTTAACACGCCCTTCAAAACACTCAGGAAATTTTGTAACTTCATCTATTTCTATTGCATCTATACCAGCTTCAACTAATTTCTTATACGTCCCGCCCGTAGAAATAATCTCATAATTATTCTTTACAAGTGAATTACAAAACTCAACTACGCCCGTTTTATCACTAACACTTACTAATGCTCTTTTCATTATATACCTTGAAAAATAAATTATGAAATTTTACCAAAACTTATCTAGCACCGACCTTTAATAAAACGACTTTTATAGTTTTTAAAAAGATAACTAAATCCATCCATAAAGACCAATTTTGAATATACCAAGTATCTAAATCAACTCTTTCTTGAAATGTCAGTTCGTTCCTTCCACTCACTTGCCATAAGCCTGTAATACCAGGGTTCACTTTAAGTATAATATCTTTATTTAATGTACCAATACTTTCCTCTTCATCAAGCATATATGGCCTTGGTCCAATAAGATTCATATTACCCCGTATAATGTTATAAAATTGTGGAAATTCATCCAAAGAAGTTTGTCGTAAGAAATTACCTATTTTTGTTATTCTCGGATCATTTTTATATTTACGAAATATTTGATAATATGCAACTTCATCAGGATTATCTTCTAAATATTCTTTCAAAACATCTTGATTTTCATGCATCGTTCTATATTTATAACAAGAAAATTTTTGTGAGTTCTTCCCTAATCTTTTTTGTTTGTAAATTACACTTCCCTTGGAATCTAATTTAATTAATAATGATATAAATAAATGTAATACTAAAGCAAATGGGAAAATCAAGAGTACAAGAATTTTTTCAAATAAATATTTAATAAATATATTCTGATAATTTAATAAACGATTTTCCAAATGTATTGCAGATAAACGGATATTAGAATAATCCATAATACTTGCATGGGAAAAATCTAAATGATCCATGTAGGGTACAACATAAATATCTTTTGTACTTTGAGCATATTTTTTTATTAAATTTTGTAATTCAATTGTTTTAAAACTCTTCGAAGCTATAATTATCATTTCATATTTATCGAAAGAATTCTTAAATCCAAAGTACCAGTTTTTATCTATCTCATTTATGATAGTTTCTAAGTCTTTATCTTTGGCTAATACCTTTACCTTAATATTGAAAAAATCAATTTTAAAGATAAGTCTTTTAAAAATTCTTTTAAACAATGGTACTAAAAATACTGCAAAGGTAAAAAATATCATAATAAGGATTCTAGAATATTCACTTGAAATTTTTGTTAATGTCAAAACAGTAAAAACTATTAACAAAGAAAGAACGAGAGCTTTAATAACTCGTTTTGCATCCCCCCAAAAATCATGTCTTACAAAGTAAATTTTTTCATATAAGAACATAGAAAGGGAAATGATAATAATCCAAGAATATTTTTCAATACTTTGCATTTCATAAAAAGGTAATAATTCATTTAAAAAATCACTTCTTATAAAAACTGCTAACTTTAAAGAAGATACTAAAGCGAGATAATCTATAAAAAATAAGATTATAAACAATAGTACTGAAGATATTTGAAATTTATTGGTTTTCATCAAAGTATTATACTTCAAAGTAAGACTATTCTTAATTAAGTTTACTGTCAATAAACTCTTTTATCTCTTTTTTAAATCTATCTATGGAAAATATCTGAACATTATTTGATATTTCTTTATAATCAAATATGTGTTTTTCAAACTTATGCACAGCTTTAATAATATCTTGCTTAGTTTGGCTTTTAAAATGAATGCCATTTATCATGTCTTGAACCGTTTCAGCTGTTCCACCTTCATTCAATGCAATGACAGGTGTTCCACAGGCCATTGCTTCTATTGGCACTATTCCAAAGTCCTCAATTGCAGCATATATGAAAGCTTTTGCTTCTTGCATATATTTTACCATTATCGATGTATCTTGATAACCTAAAATTATTATATTTTTTTTAGCGATTCGTGTAATACTTTCATACTCTTCACCACTCCCAATAACCACCAGTTTTTTATCTGGCATATCATTAAAAGCTTCCACTATTAGTTTTGTTTTTTTATAAGGAACTAAACGAGAGGCAGTTAAATAAAAATTTTCTTTTTGCTCACACATATGAAAGTTCTCTATATCCACAGGTGGGTATATTACAACTGAATCTCTCTTATACGTCTTTTTTATTCTTTCTTGCACAAACTTTGAATCAGCAATAAAATAATCAACTCCGGACAAAGTTCTAATATCAAACTTTCGTATGTATCTTAAAGTACTCTTTACAAAAAACTTTTTTGGCTGCTTTAAATTTTTTGTGTATTCATTATATAAATCCCACGCGTAACGAATTGGTGTATAACAGTACGATATATGTAACTGTGTTGAAGTTGTTTTAACGCCTTTGGCAACTGCCCAAGAACTACTGAGAATTAAATCATAACGAGACAAGTTAAAACTTTCAATGGCAAGAGGAAATAATGCTAAATAGTTTCTAAAATGTTTTTTTGCAAATGGAAGTTTCTGTATAAATGATGTTTTTACATGTCTTCCCTTTAAAACTACCTCTCTTTCTTCCTCGTCTAAAAAATCTACAAGTGAGTAAATATCTGCATTTGGATAGACTTCTAAAATAGCCTTTAAAACTTTTTCAGCACCAGCATCTGTTACTAACCAATCATGGACAATAGCTACTTTAAGATTCAAACATTTTTCTCAACGTAGTTTTAAAGTCTACTTGTTCTAATTTTCCAATGAGATCAAAAAGTTTTTCGGGTGAACCCGTAAGTGTTTTTATTTCATCTTTTCTTACAAAATCAGGATTAACTGACACTTGAATCGTATATCCTGCAATCTTATTCATCATTTCTATTACATCTAAAAGCTGTATCCCTCTATTGGAACTTATATTTAAAATTATGGATTTACCATTACATTCTAAGAGTTTTTTATAAACTTCACATACATAAGTAATATCATTAAATTCTCGTTGAACATCTAAGTTACCTAACTCAATATTTTTTTTATTGTCTTTAAAATGATTTACTATTTTTGGTATCAAAAAATGTCTCATTTGACCAACTCCAGTATAGTTGAATGGTCTTGAGATAATTATATTCAGTCGTGAAAAGTAATTTTTAGCCATGGATTCCATAGCATACTTACTAGCACCGTAATGATTTGCAGGTTTTGGACAAAGTGATTCATCTAGTACTTCAGTCCCTAAATTTCCATATACCGTTGCACTACTCGCCATAATTATTTTTTTAGGATTTTGATTTAATTGAATTAATACATCGAGTATATTTATTGCACCAATTGTATTAATGTTGTAAAAATCTTCGTTATTACCATGGGCTGGGAACGATATGCCAGAAAGAACAATAATATAATCAGGGACTACTGCTTTTAGAGCTCTAAGAATATCATCATTACATGTTATATCTACTTGAAAAAAATCATCTTTAGTATCAGAGTATGAAGTACCAAATACTTCATATCCCGTATTCTTTAAATACTCAGATAGATGAATTCCAGTAAAACCTTCTATACCAAAAACAAGAACTTTATTAGAAGCTAAATCCAAGCTTGTTCCTTCTCAAATCATCTTTTACCATCATTGCACATAACTCTTCAAGCGTACATTTAGGTTCCCATCCAAGTTCATCTTTTGCTTTTTGAGGATCTCCTATAAGTAATTCAACTTCTGAAGGTCTATAAAATTTAGGATTCACTTTAACAACTGTTTTACCAGTTGTTTTATCAATTGCAATCTCTTCTTCACCACTACCTTTAAATTCCACTTCAATTCCAGCACCTTTGAATGCCATCGTTACAAAGTCTCTTACAGTTTCTGTTCTATTTGTAGCCAAAATGTAGGTATCTGGTTTGTCTGCTTGAAGCATTAAATACATACCTTCAATGTAATCCTTTGCAAAACCCCAGTCTCTTTTAGCATCCATATTTCCAAGTTCCATGGAATCAAGTAAACCAAGTTTAATTTTTGCAACTGAATCTGTAATTTTTCTTGTTACAAATTCTCTTCCTCTTAATGGAGATTCATGATTAAATAAGATTCCACTGCATCCAAAAATATTATAAGATTCTCTATAGTTTATAACCATCCAATGTGAATAAAGCTTTGCTACACCATATGGACTTCTAGGATAAAAAGGAGTACTCTCTTTTTGAGGAATCTCTTGTACTTTACCAAACATTTCGGATGTTGACGCTTGATAAAATTTTATTTTTGTATTCACTGTTCTTATTGCTTCAAGAAGGTGGAGACAACCAAGTCCTGTGATATGAGTAGTTGCAATTGGCTGTTCAAACGATACCCCTACAAAACTCTGTGCTGCAAGGTTATATATCTCATCTGGTTGAATCTCCATAAGCATTCTAATACTATTAGCTTGATCCGTTAAGTCATACTCTACAAGATGTAAGTTCTCATGATTTTGTATTCCTAATTCTTCAATTCTCCAAAAATTAACAGAAGATGTACGTCGATATGTACCATATACCTCATAACCTTTTTCTAAAAGAAATTCTGCTAAATATGCACCATCTTGACCTGTAATACCCGTAATTATTGCTTTTTTCATATCTATTATTTCCTACTAATCTTATTGCTCTACTAGTTTATCTAATAGCTCTATACTTTCAAAGTTATTTGTAACGATAAGTAGTCCAATATATGAATCAACCATCTCATATATATTTTCAATATATTTATATTTTACTTCATATTGTTTATTTTTCGCATCGTTTAAATCTATTATACTTTTTAAACCATGTTCATAACCTTGTTCCACAGAATCAACATACAATAATGATGAATCATATGCATCTTTATACATCGAGACTGATGCTACAGACGCTTCAAATAATGCTATGTATTCATCATATTGTACTTGTATATCTTTATGAGTGTTTAAAAGTTCTTCATTAACAGATTGACGGGTAAGTTCTTTTTCTCTTACTTTTGATGATATAGAACCACCTGAGTAAATGGGAAGGTTCAGAACAAGCATAATACTTTTTGTATCTTTATATGGAGCTTGAACGTCAACATTATCAGTATCGTATGCATATATTGAACCTTCTAAGTCCAACTTTGGATAATGCCCAGCAGATGCATTTTTTACTTCATAATTAGAAATTTTCAATTCTAATTTAGACTGAAGTAATGCTAGATTCATTGAAAAATCATTTTTGTTTAATACATTAACTTTCATTTCATTTATACTATCTACAAGGTGCTTATCTGATTCAATTGTCGGTAATTGATACTCAGTATCTCCAATTAATTGCTTCAGTCTCAGCATATTTACTTTAAGTATTTTTTTTTCTTTAATTAAGTCTATTTCAGCGGACTTATACTCAACTTGCATTTCAAGTAAATCCATCTTGCTAACCATAAACATCTCATACTTTTTATTTAATTCATCAAGTCGTGATTGAGAATATTTCAAGTATGTCTCATATAGTTTAATTTTATTATTATTTTTGAGTACTTCAAGGTAAGCTTTAAAAACTGTCTGTGCTAATTCTTCTTTTTCTAGTTCTAAACCTATGTTATATAATTTATTTTTTGATGTTTCAATGTCAATTCTAGAGTATATTTCAGCATTATATACAGATTGCTTTACAGATATACCATAATTAAACAAACCTTGTTTAAGATTTTCTCTACCTGCATCATAATACGAATTTTCTGATTTTTTATAATATCCAGATAAATTAATTTGAGGATACAACCTAGATTCTTCTTGAATAATTCTTTCTTTTGTCCCTTGTACTTGGTAAACAGAAGCTTTTATAGAATGTGCATTTTCTAATGCCAATTCATATGCTTTAGAAAAAAATAGAACTTCAGCATTTAAAGAAATTCCAAATAAACCTAAAAATAAAAAGACGTTTGTATTATTCTTCATTTAAACTTCCCTTTAACATTTCTGTAAATGGTTTAATTAAATAACTTAAAGCTGTTCTATCTCCAAGCTGTATCATTACTTGTGCTGGCATTCCAGACACTAATACAAATTTATTTTCATTTAAAACTTTAATACCTTCTGCGGTTACCTCAATTTTTGCTTCATAATATGGCATACCAGATACTTCATCAATGAAGTTATCTGCAGCAACATGTATGACTCTACCTTGTATAACACTCACTTGTTTTAAATTAAATGCCGAAAACATAATATCAGCTATAAGACCTGTTCTTACCTTATCTATATCTGTCGTTTGAACCTGTGCTATGACCAAAAGTTTTGCATTTTCTGGTACGATTTCTAATATTGCCTCAGAAGGTGTAATGATACCTCCAACAGTATGTAAACTCAATCCTACAATAGTACCATCAATCGGCGATATAATATTTGTTCTTTCCAAAGTATCTTCATTTGCAATAATCTTTGACTTTAAATCTGATATAGTAGATTTAGTTTCTACGTACTTAATAAGTGTTTCTTTTTTAAACTCTTTTTCTCGTAAAAGTTGTTGTGTCTTTACTTCACTTATTTGCTCTTGTAATTTAGAAACTTCTGCTCTTGTACTTGCTAAATCTCCATCTATAGAGTTATTTTCTCTTTTAAGTTCCCTAATTCTTTGTTTATCTACAAGTCTTTGTTTAAAAAGTTCTTCCCATTCTAATCTTTCTTCCAATATTGAAGATGACCTTTTTTGCTTACTGAGGATAAGAGATTCTAACCCACTAATTTGTTCTTGCAATTGAACAATCTTATTTTGGTTAATAGTCTTTTCATCTTTAATCGTTTTCTTAGTAGTTACAAATATATTTATTTGATCATTCTTAGCATTTATATCATGTAAATTTTCAGGAAAAGAAATAGTATTCTTATTATCTCTTTGTGTTTTTAATCTTGCGAATAAGGCTATTGCATCTTGAAACTGGGCATTTAAAATATCTAACTGCGCCTTTATCTGAACATCTCTTAATTTAAGTAGTAATTGACCCTTTTTTACTTTATCCCCATCTTTTACATATATGGCAGTTACTTTTCCACCTTCTAAATGTTGTATGGTTTTTTTATCTAAGTCTGCAGATACGGTTCCAATCGCAACAGAAGATGATGCTAATGGAGCAAGATACATCCACCCACCCAGTAAAATAAATACAGTAAAAATAAGTCCTAATCCAAATATAATTATAGATGAATCGTCATGTGATGGCATTTGATTTTCTTGATTATCTTGCATTCATTAACTCCCTGGTTTATTAAGTGATATTTTTTTAGCAGCTTGCGGATTTGTTATTTGATTTTGAACTTGCGCACTCTTAGCCGCTGCCATTTTTGATAGAATGTCATTTGTATCGCCATAAGCTTCCAAAGAACCTTCCTTGATAATAGCTAGTTTTGTAGTTGCTTGCAATATACTCGGACGATGTGTAATAACAATCACTGTCGTATTTTTCTCTTTTAAAAGTTTTATTGCTTGAACTAAGGCTACTTCACCCACTTCATCTAGATTTGAATTAGGTTCATCTAATACAACTAGTATTGGATTATCATAAATTGCACGAGTAAAACCTATACGTTGTCGTTGTCCACCGGAAAGTGTTGCTCCCCCTGCACCTATCTTAGTGTCATAACCATCAGGAAGTCTTAAAATCATTTCATGTACACCAGCTATTTTTGCTGCTTCTACTACTTTTTCAGAATTTACTTCAGCGAATCTACATATATTTTGTGAAATTGTACCCTCAAATAGTTCTATATCTTGAGGTAGGTATCCGATATGTTGTCCAAGTAGTGCTTTATCCCATTGGTAAATATCTGCAGAATCGAGCCTAGCTTTACCCGCAGCTAAAGGCCATAAACCTAAAATAATTCTCGCTAAAGATGACTTACCGGCTGCACTTGGCCCAATTATACCAACTATATCACCTTTGTTAATAGCCATACTAATGCCTCTGACAGATGGTTGTTCTGCTCCTGGAGGTATTACTACAACACCTTCTAAGAGAATTTCACCTTCAGGTGCTGGTAATTCCATATATTCTTTACCTTTAGGGAAATCAATCAAAAGTGCATCGATTCTTTGATAAGAAGTTCTCGCACTAGAAAAACCTTTCCAAGAATTGATAATCAAATCAAGTGGAGCTAAGGCTCTACCCATGATTATAGAACCAGCTATCATCATACCAGCACTTACTTCATCTTGAATCGCAAGATATCCACCTAAACCTAACATCAAAGACTGAAATAACATTCTAGTAGATTTAGCAACGTTTGACCAAACTCCAGCTTTAGAGCTTGCCTCATTTTGTGCATTTAAAAAACCATAATATTTTTCTTTCCAAATATTATTGATATTTTCTTTCATGCCCATTGCATTTATAACTTCTGCATTTCTTAAACTTGAATCAACATACAAAGTTGAAGCACGACTAAGAGCATTCGCTTCACCTAGTTTTTGTTTTGTCGAGTACTCATTCACAATTGCAAATGTAAGTAACACTAAAGCAGCAAATATCGCAAAATATCCAAAATAAGGGTGAAACATAAAAAGGACAGCTACATATATAGGAATCCAAGGTGCATCAAAAAATGCAAAAAGACCATTACCCGTCATAAATTGTCTCACAGCAGTTAAATCATTAAGAGGCATTGCCGAAGATTTTCCTGGTTTTTCATTTGCTAGGTCAAAAAGAGAATTAAAGACTCTTTCACTTAAAATACTATCTAACTTATTTCCTACTTTAACAAGTATCTTTGAGCGAACAATCTCTAAAAGAGCCATAGTTATAAATAGCACAACAACAATTCCAGTAAGCATATAAAGCGTACCTTCACTTCTACTTGTTATAACTCTATCGTAAAGTTGTAACATATATAATGGGGGAACTAGCATAAGTAAATTTACAAACATACTAAAGAAGCCAACAATTAAAAATGATTTTTTTGATGCTAAAATAGCTTCTTTTAACTCTGAGTTAGAGGTTTTTTGATTTGACATTATACTACCTACTTTTGTCGTTCATGTGCTAGAGTAAAAAGGAATTTAATATTCTCTAGGGATTTTAAATGTGTATCTATTAAGTAAATGATGCCTTTTCGAACCCAATCAGCTAATATATCGTCACTCAAAGCATTTAATTTTTCTCTATTTACAACTTTAAATCCAGAAACTAACACTTTTTTTTCTTCATCTTTACCTATTGATATGTCCATATTTTCTAATATACCACTTTGCGCGATAAGTTTAGAAACATTATGCGTAACTTGAGCTTGATATTCATGCGTAGTTAGAAGCTTAATTGCATCTGATAAAACCTCAGACTGTTCACCATTCTTTTTAAAAAGTTGTTTTCCTTTAGATTTAGAAACAACACTTGCTTCATCATCAATGAGGATAATTTTTTTCTCTAGATTGTCCTTAGCCGCTGCTAAAGAAAAAGGATACTTTCTAAGATATGAGGGGATGTATTCATTTATCCATTTACCTTCTTCATTTATCGCTAAATTTTCTCCACCTAAGGAAACTAAAGAAATTAAAGAAGCTTCTTCATTTGCTGAAAATACAATAGGTAAAGAACTTCCAATTTTATAAACTTCATTTGTAAGAATCGGTACAAAGCTTACATTTTTAGCAAATAACAAATTCTCTACAGGACTTAACTTTGAACTTTTATGTTGTTCTTTATCTAAGATTACTAAATTTTTATACATGTTTTTCCTTTTTTCTTCTGTCTGTTTGGTAGGACGACCAATATTGTTTGGACTTAATGAGATTCCTACGATCTCTTCTACATACTTAATAAAATCTATACTACCTGTTACTAATTGTTTTTCTAAACAGTTTTCTATAAATTTGTATGTTATTTCATCTCTATCTCTATGAAATAATTCTTCATATTTTTTTTGCTCGTATAATTCATGTTGTGAAATAATACTATTGTCTTTATTAAATAAATTTTTCTTCACACTACTATAAAGGTATTCGCTACTTTGCATTTTTTCAATAAATCTCATAGTCTCGAGCAGATATAATTTGTCTTCTATTATCGAAGCTTTATATCTACCTTCCCATATTGTTCCAATATGATCATACTTTGAATTATAATATCCAACATATTTTCTTCCTAAACTTTGCATGAATTTAGATATAGATTGGGAATTTTCTGGAGTGAGTAAAAATTTTATATATTGAGGCATTAATATATATGCATGAATACTAATGGTATGAGCTACATTTAACTCTTCAAGCATGAATACAAAAGCTTCATAATCACTTTCATCTTCAAATATATTTATATTGTCTTTACATCTGAGTAATATATGCTGTGATGCGTTTTCAACAAAGAGTCTAACTTTTCGTGGCAACTATACTTCCTTATCTATTTAAAGAATGAAATTATAGTACAAGAATACTTTAAAAGGCATTAACTCACTCTGGCACTATATTTATAGATATAAATTAGTACCAGAGTTAACTTGACTTTCTAATCTCTAAGGAGCTACAGGAAGAATACAACGAACTGAAAATCCATAACCCTTCCAGTCAGACTGACTAGAACTACTAGTACTAAAATATATGCCTCTAAAGCTTAATGCTGTACTCGTCCAAAAAATACTCAGATTGGAGATATGACCTCCATTACCATTATTACGATAACCGGCAGTTGGAAGTTTTAAAAAATCTTCATACACTTCAACGTATGTATCTTTATTTTCGTCTATTGTTTCTGCTGACAACTCTGAATATGTAGACACTCTAAATCCTACAGGACAAACTGAGCTTCCATCCGTTTTAGACCAGTTGGCACTTCTTAAAACTCCGCTAGCATCTATCGTTGTCCAATCAGCATGACTATTACCTATGAACTCATCTCCTACATTACTTATACCTGTTGCTAGTGTATACGTAACTAAACTAGTCAACTTCTCATGTCCATCTGGATTTCTTCCCCACTGGTAATAATCTCCAAAACAAGCGAGATCAGTCCTTGATGTACATACTTGATCTGCTCCCAAGTTTCTATCTAGCCATGTTCTTCCTGTGTATGGAGATATTACAGTATCATATTCATAGCCATTATGAGAAATTGTTTCAGAAATAAAATCGTCTTCACATGCAACTGTTTCACAACTTTGTGATGTTTCAGGCTTAGGTTCACTACAATACGAATCATTAATAGTATCCCCGTTCCCATCTTTACAAAGAACAGACCTTGTTTGTAAACCACCTGAAATTCCACAAACTCCCCCACAACTACTCCATGAAGAAGGAACTCCCCATGCCACTGGTTCTAGTACTTGAATACAACGAACAGATGTACCTATAGTTCTTTTAGCTATACTAGAAGATTCAAAATATCCAGTATACTTTACCGCTTTATATAAATCGAGTGAAGTTGGAGTGTTTGACATAAGAAAGGCATTCAAAGATTTATCTTCAATCATCCCATCTTCATTACGGCTTCCTGCATATGCAAGTTTAAATAAATCTTGATTTTTTGAAAAATCTTCTTCACGTATTTCATCGACACTTGGAACTCTAAAGCCTACCGGACAAGCATTATACGTAGTACTTCTAGAAGCACCATTAGAATCTAGTGTAGTCCAGTCAGCACTGTCTATTACAAATTTAGCATCATTTGGGTTATATGTTTCTTGTACTCTTAAACTTATAGAACTATCCGATTTTTCATGTCCATCAGGATATCTTCCCCATTGGTAATAATCTCCGAAACACCCTTCATCATCTACTGATGTACACGCTTGTTTTGCACCAAGGTTTCTATCCATCCAAACTCTTCCTGTTTTTTCTGAAGTTATTGTTTCAAAAAAAAAATTGTATTGCTTTAGATTTTCTAGTAAAGATTTTATTGTATCTACTGTAGACGCATCTTGGCATATAGAACCGTATTGTACCTTTAGTCTGTTTATTGCGTCTACTGCTACTAATGGTGAAGATGATAGAGACTCAACTATGGCATTTGCTTCGTGTGTAATACATGACAATACATTCACTGAGGCTCTAAATTTTTTATCTAAATCTAAAGAATCTGAGTCACTTGGATTTGTGCCCTCTTCTAGATTTGTTTCTTCATTTAAAAGACTCACAAACTTTAAAGATACGGATACTTTGTTTTTTAACAAATCCTGTCTTTCTTGTGCTCTATCTAAAGCGAAAGTTCCAGTATTAAGTCCTAATATAGCTTCTGCGTGTAATGCATCATACTGAGGATCATTTCTATCAAAATCTAATGAGATTGACACAAACTCTGCAACCATATCTGAACGAGTCATTCCATCATCAAGTAACTTTTTCCAGTAAGCAATACCTTCAGCATCACCAGCTTGTCCTAAAGTGTTTATGTAAATAGCTTCTACATACTGCTCATTCTCTAAACTCTCATAAAGTGCTGCGAACTTTGGATGTGCGGCAAAGCCAAAAGCTAAAGTTTTAACTGCCTCTGCTTCACCGAGTGTACCAGCCTCAGCTTTCCAATATTCTAGGCCATTTTTATCTGCGGCTCTGTTAAAAAATGCGATATATAAACCTGCAATTTTTTCTTCCACTGTTGATGCGTACGAACTTGATGGGACTATAGTGCTCAAAACGAGTACTATACCTAAGAGTATTTTATTTAACTTGTTCATATTACATTAGCTTCTTACATAGACACTTTGAGAATAAGAAGTGATTGTACCTAAAAGAAGATGAATATTTATTTAAAAGTGTTAGGCCACAGTCCAGACTGAATCATTAAACTGAATCGTTTCAATTCCGGTAAAATTAACGGCAAAGTCCGAGGCAACTAAATTATAACTACCATTACCTAAATCAGCAGATATTTCTACATCTGCTTGCTGTAAACTTATATACATAGTATCAATACCTCCACCTCCATCTACAATATCAAAGCCTCCATTACCAATATAAATAGTATCGTTTCCTAAGAAAGTTTGTATAATATTATCTACTTCATTATCTGTAATAGTATCAGAACCTGAACCAGAATTTACATTTTCTATTATTGACCCTGTGGCAATTGCTAAATTATTTTCGCCAGTATATAGACCATAGCTTGCATCTAAAGAATTCAGCTCACTTTCAATAAATGAATCAAAATTATTACCATTTACATCAACAAGTGCTTGATGTAAATCTATGATTTCTTCTACCGTGTATCTATCTGCGCTATTTAAAGAACCTGCGTTTAAATCTATGGTACTTGCACCCGATGTAGCAGTTAAATTAATTGTATCTATGCCACCTGCATCCCATATTGTATTCATTTCATAGTCTGTGTACGAATATGTATATATATTATTTCCTGAATTACTACTTGTATTTGCTCCATATACATACTGTAATGTTGCAACATCAAATAAAGAATATAATTCTGGTTCTAGATAGCTAGTAAGATAAGATATTGAAGCGCCACCCCCGTTTTCACTATAAGTAAAATCTGTAAGCATATTGTGATTTGTGTATGACATTATCGTATGATTTACATCATCCAATGATGATGATAAAAGAGCTGTATTGTCATTATCAAAAGAATGCTCAAGACCCAAGGCATGACCCAGTTCATGGACTATAGTTGCCCAACCTTGTTCACCAGAATTTAAACCAAAATTACTCGGGTCTGTGTTGAAGTCGCTCGATAAAAACACATCTCCTTCATAATTATAAAAATCTCCTGGATAGTAAGCGAAACCGGCAGTATCTGAATCCATGTCGACAATATTAAACTGAATATCTCCATCACTTTGTGCACTTGTATCAGGTACTTGAGTAAAAGTTATATTTAGCAAATCTTCAAGCTGATTAAAAATAGAATTTACTGCTGATTTTTGTAGTGTACTTAATTGCGTCCATCCAGCTGTAAGAGGAGCTTCACTATTATAACCACTGGGAATAGATGTGTTGAAAGTATAAGTTATGATTCTATCACTAACTAAATCCCAATAACTATCAGAAGCCAATGATGATACACCTAATGTTGCAGCATTACTTAAAAGTCCTAATCCTGTATTTATATTTGAAAAAGCTGTTGTATCAAAAATGGCACTTCCCACAGCTACCGAAGTTTCACTTGAAACTGATTCGAGTGTACCTTGGGAATCTGTATAGGATACGGCTACAGTTATTGTACTTCCTACTTCTGCTTGGGTAAGTGTATAGTTTACGTTTGTTGCGCCTACTATATCAACTCCTCCTGCTTGCCATTGGTGGTGAAGTGTTGTTAATCCATCTTCATCTGCTAAGGTATTTGAAGCTGTAAGTATTTCATCTTCTGTGAGTATTCCTGATATACTTACTACTCCTATTGGAGTATCATTAAGGTTTGCTACTGTAGTTGTTGGAGTTGTGAGTGTTAGGGTCTCTACATTAGATAATGCATCTGTATGTTCTACTGCGAGAGTTA
>NZ_JBLHOE010000062.1:0-19916 GCF_047622445.1 Sulfurimonas sp. | reverse complement strand
ACGGCTTATCCCTATACTGAATGTTGTATGAATATTTGTGTTTTCGATGATTACCTTTTTTCTCATTAGGGTTAAGATCTTTTGTGCAATTTTGACAGTACAACTCTCATCTACATCTTCAAGTACAACGGTAAACTCATCTCCTCCCAGTCGAGATATCGTGTCTTCTTCACGTACACTTTTTAACAATCTATTAGCTATTTCTTTGAGTAGTTGATCTCCTGTTTGATGACCATACGTATCATTTACTTCTTTGAATCTATCTAAATCAAGAAATAAAACCGTGACTGTACTTTTTTTTCTTTTAGCATGTTTTATACTTTGCTTGAGACGATCTAAAAATAAAAGTCTATTTGGAAGTCCTGTTAGGTCATCATGGTTCGCAATATGGCGAAGTTCTTTTGTCTTATCTATAACTTCTTCACCTAAACGGGTATTTATATTTTGGATGAATTGCTTGTACTTTTTTATATATCCATAATAGTATAAAGCAATAATCAAAAAGAAAATAAGAAGAACAAAAACAACTAATCTTTCTTTAGTTTGGATAATATTACGTATATTGATGTCTTCTAGGTTATGAAAAAGTACGAAGTAGCTCATGTTGTTATCATGAATATCTTTTAAGTGGTACACACTAATGAGCTTTGAATTTTTCAATGATATCATATGGTTGGGTGAATTTACAAAATGAGAGACTTGTTGATCTTTTATATGTGAGAGTAGATTCTCTTTAGCATTGAGATTAGCTACATAATAGTCTTCGACAAAATTTTTGGTAAAGGCGTGAGATAATTGCTTTTTATATTTTTTATCTACTAAAATAACTGTATCGTACTTTTTTTGCTCCATTTTTATAGCAATCGAATTAAATTTTGCTATGACCTCGACAAAGCCTATAAACTCTCCTTTGTCAAAGAGTGGTACCATAGATTTAAAACTTAGATCAAATTTTCCAGTGCTAATAGAAGATTTTACTTTAGGACTTTGAATCATTTGAGCAACATCAATACGTAATTTTGTTAGGTTGTCTCCATGTTTTTTCGTCCAACTTCTATGGAGACTTGTTCCGTCATCCGAAACAACTTGAAACCAAATATTTTTTAATGAAGTGTTATTTTTTAACTCTTGTGCAAATGTATTTAGTTCTAATTTTCCATTTTTATGGAGTAAAATATTTTTTACTTGAGGATTATTTGAGATTGACATAGCAATGATTAAAATTGTTTCAGATTTTTCATCTATGAGAGTTTTTAGCTCATCGTGCATTTTTTTAGAAACTTCGGTATATTTTTGATCTGTAAGTTCATCTGTTCTTTTATGTATATAAAGATAACCTGAAATAAGCCAAAAAATGGGTATGAGAATTAAAATACTCAGAAATGATCGACTCAACTTAATATTGTCTAACAAGTAAAAACCTTTTATTTGAATACTATAGTATACTGTATACTAAGTAGATTGCCAAATGATTGGAGGATAGTATTCGCAGCATTATTATAAGGTGCCTGGACTTTGTTATGTATATAATTCACATCTAATCTATCGTAGCCTTTAAAAATATAAGAAAATCCAGTTGTAATACCTTGAAATTTTCTATACTCTACGTCGATATTACTCATTCTATTGTAGATATCATATCTAGCAAGAATTTCTAAATCTTTGAATATTTGATAAGTTGAGAGTATATAGTACCCATCTGCTTCATTCGTATCGGATGCTCGCATGGAGTATTTCCAATCATTCACATTTGTATCTGTATTGCTATCTTTTGCTCCAGTATAAATCATACCTTTACCTTTCATATACTCAGCTTCAATTCGTAAATCATTTTGAAAATAGGTAAAACCTGTTCCATATCTTATTCTTTTAGCGAGATTTCTCTGCCCATTTTGATACCAAGAGTATATTTTAAATGATTCTTGTTTATAGCCCTTACCTTGACCTAAGATATTTTCATAAGAGACATATCCATAATGGGTGAAGTTATGAGAGTTAATATTGTTGGATACACCAGTGCCAGAACCTAACATATAAGAAAGTGTAAGAGATGATGTGTCGTTGAGCTTAAATGATTGAAAAAGTTGTACTCCAGTGTCACGGTATGCACCAACACCATCTGAAGGTTTAGCAATATATAAATCCGAAGAAGGTAAAACAGGTGTTTGAGTATCTAAAAATCTCTCAAGCATAAGTTGATCGCCTACTGTAGAAAATGTAATAAATGGAGATACGAATCTAGCCATATTACCTTCTTCACTTCCAGCGTATTTAAAACGACCAAAACGTAGGTACAGAGGAAGGTGTTTTAAAGTAATAGAAGTATCCATAAGATAATTATCTGTATGAATTCCTAATGAATTATTTACACCGTTTTGTGCTATTTCACCTAAAACAAAGTAATTGATTTTATTGGCACCATCAAGTGAACCTCTTATTCCTGGTCTTGCTCTTGCAATTTGAAGTTCAGATTGATTTGTAAGTGTGGGTTTTATATAAGAAAATGGAGTTTTATTCACTCCATTTTTAATCATTACATTTCCAGAGTTATCTTGGTAGCGTAGTTGTAAAAAACCCCAAGGATGATGACCTGCTTTAGATTCTGTGCCTTGAAGCATTAACCAGTTTGCAGAGTGCAGAGAACTGATTAAGACAAGCGCAATTGCTAATACTTTTTTCAAGGTTTACTCCTCACGTAAATAAAATCTAAAAACTAGCTTTTTCTACAATAACAGGATAAAAGTATCCAAATCCAAAATCCTTGTCTAAGGTTACAGTTCCCTTTAGAGTAACTACTTCACCAACTTTTGGAAGTGGCTGCGTTGTTGTGAGCACAAGGTCATTCATATTTTGAAATAAGCTTCCATCCCAAAGGTGAACCCAATTTCTTTTCATAATCCCTTGGGATGTTTTTGTTACAATCCCTCTTATACTTACTTCTTTACTCCCATAACTCACTCTGTCTTTAAAAAGTTTTGCTATTGAGATAGTGCCTTTGGCTTTATATGAAGACACCATAATATCTGGCTTCATAGTTATGGTTTGTTTTGCTGGAGTAGTTTTTCTTTGTGTGTCAGAAGCAAATAGAATACTATCAAAAGTACGGTTGAGTGTTTTAGAATGAAAGTCTTTCATCCAAGCTTCTTCGCTAAAAGCTATAGTCGCACCAACTTTGATATCACGTTGAAGCATCGCGATCCAATACTCTTTTTTGTTTTCTTGTACTTTCATATATGAATATCCAGCACTAGGGAAAACTTCTAAGACCTTTGCAGTATGCTTTGTTGAAGCACTAAGGCTTAAGGTAAGTAATAGAGTATAAATGAGATATTTCATTTGTGTCCTTTGTTGATTTTCATTTATTGTAGCTAGGATTAACCAAAATTACCATAAAATAAACAAATAAATGATACGGAGTTTGGATTGATGGTAAAGTTAGATACAGAGATATGTGTTTGTAATAGTATTAATGTTGGTGAATTAGCTGAGTGTATAAAAAAAAATAATTTATCTACCTTAGATGAGGTACTTGAAAATACTGATTGCCCAATAGGGGATAAATGTGAATCATGTCAAGATGAAGGTTTCAATAATGATGGGTTTAATATTTCTATGGTTCTTGCAATGGTAGAAAGAAACACGGTACCAAAAAATTAAAGGAAATAAAAAACTACTAAAAAAACTAGCACAAAAATATACCCTTCTTTATGTGGAAGATGACGAAGCTTTAAGGGAATCAACCTTAGAACTTTTTGAAGGACTTTTTAAAAAGGTAGTGAGTGCAAGTGATGGAAAAGTAGGTTTGGGTCATTTTCAAAAGGAGCGTTTTGACATAGTGATTACAGATATACAGATGCCAAACATGAATGGTATAGAACTCTCTCGCGAGATTATAAAGCAAAATAAGAATCAAAAAATCATTATTGTTTCTGCATATAATGAAACGGAATACTTTATAGAGTTGATAAAAATTGGTGTATCTGGATTTATGCAAAAACCACTTACAACTGTACAAATGTTAGATGTTTTGTACGATGTTTGCCTAGAACTTGATGAGGTAAATGAGCTTCTTAGGTATGTAGACTTAGGCGAGAACTTTAGATGGGATAGCCAACTAAAAAGCTTATCACAAAAAAATATTGAAGTTGCTCTTACCCTTAATGAAAGAAGTCTACTAGATTTATTTTTAGAAAATAAAGAACAAAAATTTACTGACTTAGATATATACAATTATATTTATCATGAGGGTATTGAAAAAGAGTTTTCTAGCAATGCGATTAAAAGTCTTATAAAAAGATTACGTAAAAAAATCCCTCAAAAAACTATACAGACCCATAGAAGTTTAGGATATAGTTTAAAAAGACTATAAAATAATATAATTAAATAAAATTGACACTTTACTGACATACTAGGATGATACACTTTCTCATTAGAAGAGTAAAGGAAAGTTATGGAAATCTTTATGAATGAAGACGATTTAATTGTATCAAAAACAGATCTTAATGGTAAAATTACCTATGGTAATGAATATTTTATCAAGATGTCAGGTTATAGCGAACAAGAATTACTAGACTCCCCACACAATATTTTAAGACATGAAAATATGCCTCGTGTAGTATTTCAGTTACTTTGGGAAAGAATCAAGAATAAAAAATCCATTAATGCTTATGTGAAAAATAAAACAAAAAATGGAGATTTTTATTGGGTTTTTGCGAATGTAACAGCTTCTTTGGATAAAAATGAGAATCTTATAGGGTATTACTCCGTGCGAAGAAAACCATCAAGTAAAGCTCTTCAAGCAATAGAGGAATTATATAAAGAACTACGTCAAGCAGAAAGTAAAGGTGGGATACAAGAGTCTTCAAAGGTACTAGAAGAAAAACTACATTATGCAGGGATAAGTTATGATGAATTTATTATCGCTCTTCAAAAATAAAAGTAAAAGAGATAAAGTCTTACTAGAACAGATTAATACGGTCATGGCTAATGGTGCCAAAGGAAATCTTGAATCTAGAATTACTAACATTGCTAAAGATTCTGAGTACTTTGATATTGCATGGAACTATAACAACTTACTTGACCAAGTTGAAGCCTTTATGCGAGATTCTGGTAGTGCGATTGAAGGGGCTTCAAGGGGAGATAAAAGTTCGACTATCTTTGAAGAAGGCTTTAAAGGTGCATTTAAAAGTGCTGTGCAACCATTAAATAAAGCAGTGAAGGGGATTCTGGACACTAGAAAGCTTCAAGTACAGGGTGAACTCGCAAATGCATTTAACCGTATTGGTGGTGGAACTACTGGCGGTGTTCTCCAAATTCGAGATGATGTAATTAATGGTTCTGAAGTGAGTAAAGAGATTTTACTTACTTCACAAAAAACAGGTGAAGCTTCTCAAAGTTCCTTGGAATCTGTACAAGCAGTTGAGAAAAATTTTGATGAGTTAAGTCAAAGTATTATTCAGACCTCTGAGGGTATCAGTTCTTTAAGTAATCAATCTCAAGAGATTTCAACAGTTGCCGCACTCATTAAAGATATTGCAGAGCAAACAAATCTTCTTGCACTCAATGCCGCTATCGAGGCTGCTCGTGCTGGAGAACATGGTCGTGGATTTGCTGTTGTTGCTGATGAAGTAAGAAAACTCGCAGAAAGAACGCAAAAGGCTACAAGTGAGATATCTATAACTATATCAACACTTAAGCAAGAAACGGTAAATATTGAAGAACACTCTAGTAATATGTCCAGACTTGCAGATGAATCATCACATCACATGGAAACATTAGGCACTGCCTTAAATACCTCTAATAAGATGGCACAAGAATCATCAAAAAATGCAATGTATATTAATAGAATTTTCTTGATTTCAGTTGCAAAAATTGATCATATAGTTATAAAGTCAACTGCCTATCAACATGTTCTCAACGAAGATTCTAGTGAACCATTACTTGATCATCTCAATTGTCGTTTTGGAAAATGGTATGCAGGTGAAGGAAAAGAGGAATTTGGAAAGACGAAATCTTTTAAAGTTCTAGATAAACCACATGCAAATCTACATAAGAAAATTAATGATAATATGATCTATGCAGAAGAAAGCAAAGTGTATGATCCGGGCAACACACAAGCAATCATTGAAAATTTTGAATCTATGGAAGCTTCAAGTGAAGAGTTTTTTACATATTTGGAACGTATGATAGAAGAATAAGTTATGTATTTAAAGGAGATCATAAAACTTACAAAAACATTAAAACTACTTTATGTAGAAGATGATGAAATTTCACGACTCAGTATTAAAGAGCTGTTATCTAATTATTTTACCCATATAACAATTGCTGAGGATGGGAAAGAAGGAATTGAGAAATTTAAAGAAGATAATTTTGATATTATTATAAGTGATATAAATATGCCTAAGCTCAATGGTATAGATATGCTCCGAAAAATACGTAATCTCAATAAAGATATACCTGTCATACTTTTAAGTGCTCATAATGAGAGTAAATACCTCCTTGAGGGTATTGAGCTTGGGATAGATTCTTTTTTATGTAAACCCTTGAATTTAAAGACTCTAAGTAGAACATTGTATAAAGTTACTGATAATATTTTATTAAGAAGAAAAAACCTAAATGATAAAATCAATTTAGAAAATGAAGTAAGAATACAAACTCAAGAACTAGACAGAAATCTTCACTTTGATGAATTAACAGATTTATATAGCAGATATTCATTTTTTGAAGATATGAAAAATATCTCTCATCCTAATGTATTTATTGTAGATATAAATAAGTTTCGTGTTATTAATCAGATATACGGAACGAATGCAGGAACCCTCATTTTAGTGGAATTCTCTTCTTTTTTAAAAAGACTTACCCGAGGTACTACATATAAGGTATACAGACTATCTGCAGATGAGTTTATTATACGCGATGAGATTGAGATAATAGACGTAGAGAAGTATGAAGAAGATATAAAAATATTCTTAATCTTGCTCAATGAATTTACTATAGAAATAGAAAATGATAGTATATCGATTGAAGTAACAATAGGTATAGCAATAGGAGAGGAAAATGCATTTGAGTGTGCAAAAATTGCTCTAGAGTACGCAAAAATATATAAAAAAACTTTTGAGATATACTCAAAGTGTATAGATAAGAGAGATAAAGAAGAAGATGCCCTTGCATGGAAAAATAAAACTAAGTAGGCAATAGAAGAGAATCGTGTCGTTCCTGTTTATCAGCCAATAGTGAATAGAGACGGTAAAGTAATGAAGTACGAAACTTTAATGCGACTACGAGATAAAGATACTAATAAGCTCATTACTCTAAATTATTTTTTAGATATTGCCGTCAAAACAGGTCTTTATAGTGCACTCTCTAGATACATTATATTTGAAGGACTCTGGCGACTTGATACCTCAGAACATAATCTAAGTTTTAATTTTACCTATGCAGATATTATTAATAAGACATTATTAAATGAAATCGAATCATTTTTTATTACTTCACCTAAACTTGCGAGGAGGGCAATTTTTGAGATAACTGAGAGTGAAATTATTGAAGATTATGCAGATATGAAGTCTTTTATTAAGCAGTTTCGTAAGTATGGTGTAGTTTTTGCCATCGATGATTTTTGGAGTGGGTTTTCTAACTTTGAGTATATTTTAGAGGTAGAACCAGATTATTTAAAAATAGATGGTTCTTTAGTGAAAAATATAGATACAGATAAAAAGGCGTATATCCTTGTACGTGCAATTGTGGATTTTTCACATAGACTAGGGATAAAAGTAATTGCAGAATATGTACATTCTGATATAATATTTCAAATGCTAAAAAAGTTAAATATTGATGAATTCCAAGGATTTTACTTTTCGAAGCCTTTAGAAAATATATAAAAAGGGTTTTGATGCTCAATGAAACATACAAAGAGATATTTGAACGTTCTCAAGATGGCTTTCTTATACTTAGAGAAAATATTATTCTTGATTGTAACGATGCCTTTGTTGTAATGTTTGCATATGATTCAAAAGAAGAATTACTAGGCCTTACCCCTTGGGCTATTTCGCCAGAGTTTCAACCTGATGGCTCTTCTTCTTATGAGAAATCATTGCACTCTATGGAAAAAGTACTTGAAGAAGGTTTTCATAGATTTGAGTGGGTACATACTCAAAAGGATAAAAACGAGGTAGATTTCGAAGTTACGCTTACTTCAATAACATATCATGATAAACCTGCTATTTTTGCAACTCTTCGTGATATTTCAGATAGAAAAGCATTACAATTAGCAAATCAAAAACTCACAACAAGACTGGCTCTTGCATTTACTGGTAATAATGATGGAATTTGGGATTGGAATTTAGAAGATAATAGTATCTACTTTTCACCAAGTTGGAAAGAAATGCTGGGATATACGAATGATGAGCTTGAAAGTAGTTTTGAAGTGTGGCAAAACCTTGTCCATCCTCAAGATTTACAAAATGCACTAGATGATACTCTAAATTACTTTGAGAGAAAAGCAGACTCCTATGAAAATTATCACAGGCTAAAACATAAAGATGGCTCCTGGGTGTGGATACTTGCCCGTGGGAAAGCAAAGTTTGATGAAACTGGAAAAGCGACACGTTTTATTGGTACGCATACGAACATTACAAAAGAGAAAAATTTAGAAGAAGAGCTTAAAAATGTGAATAGTTCACTTGAGAACATAGTACATGAAAAAACAGGAGAACTTCAAAAATCTAATAACTACCTTGAAACAATTTTTAATACTGTTAAAGATGGGATAGCTATCATGGACTTAGAATCTAACTTTGTTTTACTTAATGACGCATATGAAAAAATGACAGGGTATAAAAAGAAAGAACTCTACAAAAAATCTTGTCTAGACTTAACAGATCTAAGCATGCTAAATGAGTACAAAAGTGTTCTTCATAAAGTGATTGAATATGGTTATTATATGGACTATGAAAAAATATATATACTTGCTGATAATACACAGATTTGGATAAGAATGGACATTGTTTTAATGCCAGATAAAAGGCAGATTTTAGCCCTTGTAAGAGACTTAAGTGTTGAAAAGAAATTGGAAAAAGAAAAAGAGTTTCATCATCAGCAGATGTTGCAGCAATCACGTTTAGCACAAATGGGCGAAATGATTAGTATGATAGCCCATCAATGGAGACAGCCACTTGGTGCAATCTCAACGACTGCTGCAAATTTATCTTTAAAGCTAGAGATAGATACCTTTGATTTAGAGACAAAAAAATCAAAAGAAGAATGTAGTACATATTTTTTACAGCGACTTGCAAATATAGAATCGTATATTGAATCACTCACAAACACCATAGATGATTTTAGAAATTTTTATAAACCAAATAAAGAAAGAGTTTTTATAAAATTAGATACGATTTTAGCAAGGTCATTAAATATCATAAAGTCATCTTTAACAAACGATGGCATTGAAATTCTATACTATTCAAATGACTCTCAAGAGATAGAGATGTATGATAATGAAATGATGCAAGTTCTTCTTAATATATTAAAAAATGCACAAGATAATTTTTTAGAAAAGGATGTGAAATATCCAAAAATAATTATAAATGTTGAAGATAAAAAGATATCAATTACTGATAATGGTAAAGGAATTCATGAGGATATAATTGGAAGAATTTTTGATCCTTACTTTTCGACAAAAGATGAAAAGAATGGAACTGGTTTAGGTCTATATATGTCTAAAATGATAGTTGAGGATCATCATCACGGGAGACTGTTGGTTGCAAATATTGAAAATGGCACTTGTTTTCGTATTGATTTAAATTAAATGATATTACAAGTGCCAATGCTCAAAGTTTTTACTGTTTTTATCCTTCGATGTAGTAACCCATTCCTGAAGCATTTTTAATAATATCTACTTCAAGTTTGTTACGAAGTCTCCAAACTAGTGTTCGTACACTATTCTCTGTTGCACCATTTTCTTCCCAGACGTATTTCATGGCTTGCTCAAAACTTACTACGACACCCATCTGTGCAACAAGAAGTCGTAAAAAAGCATTTTCTTTTTTTGTAAGTTTTATTTTTGAGCCCTTATAGAATGTCTCACAGATGCTTACGTCAAGGTGAAAACCTTCACCAAAAGTGATGATAGGCTCATTAGCATCTTGCTTAGAGCTAAGAAGATTTTCTAAAGTCATCTTATCTGATTTGAGTGTTATTATTTCTTCTATTACAGCTTTTTCAGATTCATATTTAAATAAAGCCATTTGGATTGTAGCATGTAAAGAATTTGGATCAAATGGTTTTACAATGTAGCCATAAGGTTCTGTTGTTTTAGCCTCAGCAATGATATCATCATCAGTATGTGATGTGAGGTATATAAAAGGGATTCCGTGAAGAGAACGTATTTCACGTGCAAGTTCAATCCCATCAGTGGAATCGTCAAGAGAGATGTCTATTATAATTATTTCAGGTTTCAAGTTAGTAATTTCTTTTTTTGCATCTATAATATTATTGCACATAGCAATAACATTGTAGCCTTGTTTTTGAAGTGATATTTTCAGGTTTAGTGCTGTGATCTCATCATCTTCTACAATGAGAATATTTTTTTCATTCATTATTTGACCTCATAATCATTTCAAATATAATTATTTTGTGATTTATAAATTTATTTTATACTATAAAGATAAATAAGTCAAATTTATTACATAATTTTGATAACTTTATAACAAAGTAGTATATGTTTTAATCAGTTACTGTTTGTCTTGTTGTTTTATTTAGAGGAGAATTACTAGAATATAAAACCTTACCTGAAGGTACAACAAGTGAAGAAGTCTTTAAATGTACATCTTGATCATCAAAAAATATATGTGCTTTAAATGATTCTAAAATTTTACTTTTTTCTATACCACCAAGAAAAAATGCTTCATCAACATATACACCCCAATGACGGAGTGTTTTAATTACTCTTAAATCTGCAGGTGCATTTCTAGCAGTAACTATGGCTATTCTAACTGGTGAATATTCTATTCGCATTGGTAGTCTATGTTGTAAGGCTGCGAGTTTTTTTAAAAATATAGCAAAAGGACCTTCGAGCATAGGAATATTTTGTGATTCATTTTCACTCTGATGAAAAGCTTCGATGCCTTTTTCTTTGTAAACTAATTCACTACTTTCATCAAATAGTACAGCATCTCCATCAAAAGCAATTCTCACTTGTCCATCCTCAATATCACATTTATATTCTGGAGGTGTAGATAAAACAGCAGCAGCACAGACAAGAGAGTCTATAACCTTTTGTGCATCTTTTTCATCGGTTGTTAAAAATAAATCAACTCCAAAAGCTTCTATGTAATCAGCAGAAGATTCTCCAGCAGTAAATGCAGAACGTGTAATATTAAGATTGAGTTTTCGGATAGTATTTAACACTCTTACCCCAGTGTCAGGTGAATTTCTTGACATTACAACAACTTCTACAAGTGGTGCATCTCCTTTTTTTTGGTAACGATTTAAATCAAGAAGAGCTTTTATGAAAGCAAATCCTATCCCTTTGTCTAAGGCTTCATCTTCGTGTTGTAGCATATAGTCTCGATATATTTCGATGGCATTATCAGGATGTTTTTCATACTCTTCTCTAAACAAGGCATCTGCTTCACTCAAATTAAAAAGAGCAGTGGCTGATATGCCGATAACAAGTGTATTTTCTAAGTTAAATGCCAAAATATATCCTTTTGTAAACATATTATAGTAGAATTCTTTTAATAACATATGGAGTTTATTATGGCTTATTTTGTTTATATTCTTAAATGCAGTGATGAGACTTTATATACGGGTATTGCTACTGATGTAGACCGTCGCTTAGCAGAACATAATACTTCAGTTAAGGGTGCAAAATATACTCGTGTGCGACGTCCAGTAAGTTTAGTATACACAGAAGAACTTATAGATAGAAGTAGCGCATGTAAACGAGAATATGCAATCAAACAGCTCAAACGTAAAGAAAAATTGGAGTTAATTAATGCTTAAAATATATGTAGATGCTGATGCTTTTCCAAACTTACTCAAGCCAATCCTGTTTCGCTCCATTGAGAGACTCAAACTTCAAACTTTAGTTGTTTCGAATAAAAAAGTAAATATTGGCAAATCTAGTTTAATATCTTATATTATTGTTGAAGCTGGTGCTGATGAAGCTGATCATAAGATAGTGGAAATGGTAGAAGAAGGAGATTTAGTAATTACAGCTGATATACCCTTAGCAGATAGAATTATCTCTAAAGATGCACATGCCATCGATCATAGAGGTGAACTTTATAGTGTGGATAATATTAAACAATATCTTGCTATGAGAGACTTAATGGAAAAAATTCGTGAAAGTGGTGAAGTAACACGTGGACCAAAACCTTTTGGACAAAAAGATGCAGAAAAGTTTGCCAATCAGCTCAATAGCTTTTTAGCGCGCTATGTAAAGTAATATTTTTTTACAAATCAGCTCAATGCATTGTAAATAAGGTACTTAAGATAAGATATTTTCCACACACTGTACACACTTCTTGGCTATGATTATGGTAAAGATTAAAGAAGGAAGCTCAAATGAAAAAATTATTGACTTTATTTATGGTTTTAGGTTTAATGCAACTAAACGCAGCAGAGAATAAAAAACTAGAACCATTCCCATTAAATGATTTAACATATGCAGAAGAAAAAGTGATCGTAGGTAAAGGTACTGAGAGCCCCTTTAGTGGAAAATACAACAAACATAAGAAAGAGGGTGTATATACATGTAAAAGATGTGATACTCCATTATATAAGTCAAACTCAAAGTTTGATAGTGGATGTGGTTGGCCAAGTTTTGATGATGAAATCAAAGGTGCAGTAAAAAGAAATCTTGATAAAGATGGACGTAGAGTAGAAATAGTATGTGCTAAGTGTGATGCGCATTTAGGACACGTTTTTAAAGGTGAAAAATTTACTGCGAAAAATACAAGACATTGTGTAAACTCTATTTCTTTAAATTTTAATAATAACTCTTTAGTGATGAGTGAGAAAAAAGCGTACTTTGCTGGTGGTTGTTTTTGGGGAGTTGAATACCATTTTGAAAAATTAGATGGTGTAAAGTCAGTTTTCTCAGGTTATATGGGTGGACATACGAAAAATCCATCATATAAGGATGTAGTACGTAAAAGAACTGGTCACTTAGAAGTTGTTGAAGTGACATATGACAGCTCAAAAGTAAGTTATGAGACTTTAGCAAAATTGTTTTTTGAGATTCATGATCCAACTCAAAAGAATGGTCAAGGACCAGACATAGGTTCTCAGTATCTTTCAGCAATATTTACATCGGATGAAAAAGAGAGAGAAACTATTTATAAGCTTGTAGGTATATTAAATATTAAAGGTTTAGATATAGCTACAAAGATTCGTGATAGCGCAGTTTTTTATAAGGCCGAAGATTACCACCAAGATTATTATGAAAAAACGGGTAAAAAACCGTATTGTCATAGTTACAAGAAGTTATTTTAAAAGGTTATAACCTTTGTTGTATCACTCTGAAGTGCCTCTGTTAGCATTTCACCGGTGTGAATTAAAGCGACTCCAAGTTCTCTAAGTGTGTCAGAAACTCCGTAGTCATCTGTACAAACTACACAAGCGTTGAATTTTACACCGCTTTTTTGCACTACTTTAAATTGTTCTTGAAGTTGTTCATCTTGGGCTAAAAGTTTTGCTGATGGACCCCAAATCATGATAGTAGCCTCATCCCAGTATTTTCTCTCAAGCATTACTGATCCATAGAGTAAAACCAGTTTTCTAGCAACTTCTACTTCACCACTTGACCATACTATAAGTAATTCATTTTTCATTATTCTCTCTTTTAGAATTTTGTTTAATTGCAGAGGTTAATAGCGTTTTGGCATCTTTACCTTCGCTTGGATAGGAGCTAATGCCCAGACTAAATGTAAATTTGATTATATCATCTTCGTTATAAACAAGAGGGTGCTCTTTTTCTAGGTTTTTTATTCTATTTATAGTAGGTTTTATCGAATCAATACTTTCAATTTCTTGTAACAACAAAACAAATTCATTTCCACTAATTCTCGATACAGAGTCAAATGACCTTACTATATCGCTTAGCAGATGTGCTAGATGTTTTAGCAACATATCTCCTGCGTGATAACCGTATTCTTTATTGATAAGGTTTAAGTTATTTAAGTGTATGAAACACAGTGTAAAATTTGTTTTATGTTCTAAAGATGTGATGATTGATTCATCTATTTTTTTAAGTAGATACGAACGATTTACTAAACCTGTTAAACTATCGTGTGAAGATGCATAATCTAATTCCTGTTCTACTTTCTTAATATGTGTAACATCTTGGCATATAATAATGTTTTCTGTAATATGGCCATCAGTTTGTATAGGAATGATATCTGCATGAAACAATATATTTTTACCTTGTGCATCTTTCGCATTTATAATTTTACTTTGAGAATTAAGTTTTGATTCTCTTGTATGAAAAAATTTAGAAAAATGTTTTCCTAGTAGTTCATTTTCATCTTTACCTAAGAAATATATGCAAATACTGTTTACTTCGAGGATAATTCCATCTAAGTCTACATGAAAGCGAATAATGTTTTGATTGATTAAGTTGTAGTAATTTTTCCCTTTTTCAATTTTTACATCAGTTGTTTGAGAGATAAGCGTATTTTTATTGAGTATTTGGATTGCTTCTAGGTAGTGGCTTGAAAACTCAGATTTTTTAATGATGTATGCAAGAAAAATATTTTCTTCTTTTAAAACTTCAACCTCAATATCGTAATAATAGGAGTTTTTAAAAATCATTGGAATTTTAAATGTTAATGTAGTGTTTTGTAGTAAATTTAAAATACTCTCTTCGTTTCCAATAAATTCCCAAAAACAATCTCTTAAGTCAGCACCAATACGTAGATGCTTCTTATCATCTGAAATTGAGGAGGTATCTTCATCAAAATAAACTATGATAAAATCAAGAGAAAAAGCTAAAAAGCTTATGCCACTTTTTTTACATATTAAAGGGATTAGTTTTTGTTTTAACATGATTAAAGTTTAGAAATTACATTTTGATTGATTTCATTAAAGATAGTATTTACATCATCTCCATTCTTTGCAGAAGTTTTATGTATTGAAATTATGTTTTGGGAAAGTTTTTGTAAAGTATCTAGTTCTTTTTCAACTCTTATTTCTAAATCACTTTTGTTTAAGGCAATACAAATTACTGCATCTTTTGATGATTCAAGACAAAGTTTTATATGTTTTTCAATACTTTGAATTGTCTCAGGACGAGTAAGATCAGCTACGATGATAAATGCTTTAGCACCCATAAGATATTGTTTGAAAATGGGTTTATATTCTGTTTCACCCTCTATATCCCATAATATCATAGTTGATTCTAGTCCTAAAGTAGATTGAAGTTGCTTTTTTGACATAGATACACCAATACTACTGAGGTATTCCTCACTAAAACTATTGTCAACAAATCTTTTAACAAGACTTGTTTTACCAACGCCGAAATCGCCAACCATTACAATTTTATAAGCAAACATTATTTCTCCTGCATTTCTAATGTAATTACAGAACATCTTTGTTTGTCTGCATTATTACTTACATCTACATACAATGAAATATCATCATTTGTAGATATAGTTATATGTTGTTTAACTAAGAATTTATCTTTTAATACAGATGCAATATTTTCTGCTCTTATTTTTGCAAAATAATGCTGTATAGCAGTACTCCCCTGATTATCACTAAACCCTTTTACAGATACAACTGTATTTCTATCTAGTAAATTTAAAAGTTTTGATAATTCTAAAAGCTCGTTTTCTTGTAGCTCGTTGAGTAAATAGGCTCCTTTATTAAAAAAGAGTATCGTTTTTATATCCGGAGGGGAAATAATGATTTTATCTGTCAAACTTATTGTTGTATCAAAACTTTTTAGGGCTTGAAGAATTTTATCTTTACGGTGAATATCCCAAGTAGAACCAAGAATCGTATAATTTGGATAGTTATATTCGTAGGTAATGTTGATTCCCTTATCGGTATTCAAACCCTTCAAAAGGTAAGATATATTGGAACTTATCTGCATAGGATCATCTAAAGTAGGAAGAACTATGAGATTGTTCTTTATACCTTCAATTCCTTTCATCTGTGCAATTGATTTTTCTGCTAATTCTTTATGAAAAAGAAAAGGAACTTGACCATTGATTTCTACGACACCTTCTCGAAGATGAGTTTGTATACGATAGGCTGCAAGTTTAGGATTCTTATAAAGTACTGTTTGTATTTTAGTTTCTAAATTTTCTTGGATATTGTTCTGGTACATATTCCAAAAAAGAGCAGAAAGAAGAAGAAGAGGAGTAAACCAAATAAGAGGGTGGAGTTTTCTTTTTTTATCTTGATTATTTTCATTTTCATTAATGAGAGTTAATATTTTTTCAGATATAGGGGTATTTGGAAAATCACTAAAATTACCGTTAAACTCTCTTATTTCATTACCATGACCAGATATGATGGTTTCGAGTGTATTTCTTATCTTTTTTAGTGTTCTGTTATATGTTGCACCATGAACAATAACAGCTAAATAAGCAAAACCTGCATTTTCAACAACTATTTTACTCGCACCATAATCGATTTCACCAACTTCATTTGATGATTCATTTTTTTCAATCCAATCATTTATAAAACTATTGATTGCTGTCATCATTGAAGCTATCATCTCAGGTTCTATAAGCGTTTCATTTGGATTATGTTCTTCGCATAAAATAATGCCTGTTTCTTTATGTATAAGTAATACTGCTCCAATATCCGAATTTGAATTTTCTTCAAGTAAAAGTTGCGTTTCTGTTACCCCTTTTCTTTTAGCTTCAATTTTTCTTTTCAAAGTTTTAAAAGATAATCCAGCTTGGATTTGATCATTAATAGAATTAAGTGCCTCTTCCAGACTCTTGGATACAAACTTACTAATCATACTTCCCAAAATAGGATATAAAGCTTCTATTATGTCATCTTTTTTAGATTTTATTTGTTCTCGTATAGCAGCACCAATGAGTGGTGAAATTTGTAAAGCAATTTTATCTTTAGAGTTTTCAAAATTATCATCTATGAGTTTCGTTACAATTGGCTCTAATACATTTAATAAAGCTTGATCTTGTTTTGATTTATTCATATATTACTTTGAATCTTTAGTTGCGAGAGATAATTGTGTGTTGATTTTTGTACCTTTCATTGCCATTGCAGCTTCCATAAGAATTTCTGCCGCATCATCACGGGATAATTTAACCTCGTTTGTAGTAGAAATTTTCTTGTCTAATACACTAAGAAGTTCATCTTGAAGTGAATCCATCTGTGCGCGTAAGGTATTTCGCATTTCAATTTGTTGTTTGTGTAACTGTTCTCTTTTTGTATTTAACTCTTCTTCTATAACTTCCATAGAGTTTTGAAGACGCTTTTCTAATTTGAGAGAAGTGTCTTTTGTATCTGCTAAGTCCTCTTGCTGTTGTATAGTTATATTTTTAATCTTTTTTGTAATATTTCCTACTTCAGTATTGATTCTTTCATCCATATCATTTTGAGATTGCTCA
Source organism: Sulfurimonas sp. (assembly GCF_047622445.1). Taxonomy (GTDB): domain Bacteria; phylum Campylobacterota; class Campylobacteria; order Campylobacterales; family Sulfurimonadaceae; genus Sulfurimonas. The sequence goes on along the minus strand of NZ_JBLHOE010000062.1, from coordinate 2,325 downwards.
AGTTTACTTCGCATTTCATCATGAATAGATTTAATAGATTGCTCGATTTTGTCAAATTTATCATTAACTTCTCTTGTTTGAGATCCAAAAAGTATTTCTCTAATCTGATCAACATTATCAACTTCAGCGGCAGCAGTATCATTTGTCTTATTGTCCATAATTATGTACCTTAGCTTATTTTATAGTACATTTTATCTAAAATACTGAGTAAATCGTGAATTATGCTTAGAAATACTAAAAGTCACTAGATACTCATTTTATTTTGTTACTATAAGATTAATTGAAAAGGAAAGGCATTGAAAGAAGATAACGAATATATTCAAAATATAATGAATGAAGTAGCACATCAATGGAGACAGCCTCTTTCTCATATAAATTCTATTGTGTTTTCTATAGATAGTATACTCTATGAAAATGGTATAAAAAACAAAGAAATTGAAAAAAAGTTGAATGAGATAGAAAGTATTACAAAACATATGTCAAAGACTATAGATGATCTTAATAATAAATCTATGGAAAATGATGATACTATTTTTTTGGTAAATGTATTTGATGAAATTACTACTCTCATATCTAGTAGGTTAGAAAAAGAAAGGATAAAGCTAATTATTGATGTTGATAAATCCATATCTATTCAATCAAATACGAGAACATTACTCCAAGCGATAATTAATATATTACATAATTCAATTGATGCACTTCTTGAGAGAAATATTTTTAATGCATATATTAAAATTAATGTTAGTAAAACTGAAAAAGACATAAGTATAAAAATTATTGATAATGGTGGTGGTATCACTGAAAATACAATGCGAAAAATATTTGATAAAGACTATACAACAAAGCACTCTACGGAGGGAAGTGGAGTTGGGTTACATATGACAAAAGAGATTATTGAAAAACACTTACAAGCAGATTTAAATGTCTATAATATAGACTGTGGTGTTTGTTTTGAAATAAATTTTAAGAGCAGTACATTAGATGAAATATAACTCAAGTTTAGGACATACATTAAATATATTATATGCTGAAAAAAATCCAGAAAATGATTTTAATAAAACTTTATTAAGTTTAATGTGTAAAAATTTATCTAGCTCATTTATAGTAGAAGATATTATCGCTCAGTATCAACGCTTTGAAAAGGTCAATGGTTATTCTTTTGACATTGTTATCATGGATAATAGTTTTGGTTTAGATTTACTCAATGCAATTATAGACATGAATCCTAATCAAAAAATCATTGTAAATATAGAATTGGATAATAATGCAAATATTTCAGATTTTTATTTGCATGATATAGCTGATTTTATTCATGAACCGTTAAGAAATGATGGAGTGAATGAGACTATTTTAAAAGTAATACCAGAGTTACACTCAACTGACTTTTTATTTAGAAATATGCAAGAATATGAAAAACTAGATCAAAGCAGTTCTTCAGTTATTCGAAAGTATGAAACAAAACTCATTGAAATGGAGCAAAAACTAAAAGCACAGAGTGATTTTTTTGCAAGTATGAGTCATGAAATTAGAACACCTATAAATGCAATTATAGGGATGAGTCAAATATTAATAGATGACAAAGCACTTGAAAAAAAACAATTACAGAATGTTAAAACTATAAATAATTCATCCAATATGCTTTTAGGGATTATCAATGATATACTTGATTATTCAAAGATTGAAGCAGGGATGCTAAAACTTGAGAACATAGCATTTGAATTACATACTACTTTAGACTATCTAGCTGATATGATTGGCTTGAAAATTAAAGAAAAAGGCTTAGACTTAATTTTTGATATGCATCATGATGTTGGAAAAAACTTTGTTGGAGATCCTCTAAGATTATCTCAAATATTGCTAAACCTCGTAAGTAATGCAGTAAAGTTTACAGATGAGGGGAAGTGTATTAGTACACATTAAAACTCTCGATGATGACTCCTATATACAGTTTGAAGTACGAGATACGGGGATTGGAATAAAAGAAGAACGTCTAAAAGGCTTATTTGAAAACTATACACAAGCTGGTGAAGATACGAGTAGAAAGTATGGTGGAACAGGCTTAGGTCTTTCTATATCTAAATAGTTAAGTGAATTGATGGATGGAGGTATTTGGGCAGAGAGTGAATATGGAGATGGGACATCATTTTTTGTAAAAATTAAACTTCAAAAAGATACTAGAAGTACGAAAAGAGAATACCGTTTGCCATCAAAGGAATTAATGAATAAAAAAGTTTTAGTACTTGATTCAAGACCTTTATCTCTTAATGCAATTAAACATATGTTAGAGTATTTTCATTATACTGTGACAAATATCGCAACACTAGA
>NZ_JBLHOE010000061.1:0-20753 GCF_047622445.1 Sulfurimonas sp. | reverse complement strand
TTTATTTTTAGATTTTTTATTATCCGCTATGTAAATATATTTTTTAATTATCATAGATAATCAATTTTTTATCTATCTTGAGCGAAGAAAATCCAAACTCATTTTTTATCCATTGGAAAGTTTTTTCTGAATAAAAAAAGACATGGGTAGGATCATTCTTATAGTACCAAGAGGCAAAATTTATTTCATCATTGTAAACTTCAGTCATTAGGTAAAGTTTTGAGCCTTCTTTTAACATACTCTTTAAAAGTTTAAACTCTTTATGTGGGTTGTAGAAATGTTCAATTACTTCACACGAAGATATATAATCGTATTTTTTTTCTAATAATTCTGGAAAATTATGAAAATAAGGATCATATTTAGTCGTGTTGTAACCAGACTCTTCTAAAATAACAGAGATAATTGCAGAGTTTCCAGCACCAAAGTCTAAGCCTTCATCTTCAACTTTAAAATCTTTCATAATCGATGAAGTTATAGGAGAAATAAATTTTCGATATCCGCCGTCATTTGTATCGTCATCATGTAATTCATATCTTTTCTTTTCATCTACTTCGTTTGGCTGAGCTTTTTCATCAAGAAAAATAGAATGACAAGTTTCGCATTTATAATATACATCAACGTTAGTAAAAAAAACTTCACTTAGAGTCGAGCACAATGGACATATAGCTTGCATTAATCTCTTTTTAGTTCATTATGAGCTTGTTGTGAGGCACTTTTAGCTCTGTCAAAATACGGCTCTTGAGGTTTTTTTGCACATGCAGTAAAAGTTATAAAAAATGAAAGAAAAAGCACTATATGTATTATTGTTTTATTCATCTGTCTCTCCTAAAATTATTTTTATACATTTTACAAAATATATACATTTAATCTTCTGAATCCAGTAAAGGTTCTATCTCTTTATATGTCAAACCAAATACTTTTGCAACTGCAGCATTAGTAAGAGAGTTTTTATATACATTAACTCCCTTTCTAAGAGATGCATCATTTCTAAGAGCTTGGAGAGTCCCTAAGTTTGCTAATTTTTTGACATACTCAAATGTGCTGTTAGTCAAAGCGATAGTTGCAGTTTTAGGATAAGCCCCAGGCATATTTGCTACACAATAATGAATTACACCCTCATCTACAAAAATAGGGTTCGTATGTGTAGTTGGACGTGAACTCTCAGATATACCCCCTTGATCGATAGTAATATCAACCAAGACACTCCCCTTTTTCATTTGCTGCAACATCTTTTTACTTATAAGTTTTGGCGTTGAATCTCCACCATGGATAAGAACCGTACCTATTACAACATCTGCGCTTTGAATAAGCTCTTCTAGTGTAGTAGGTGTATAAATTTCAGTATGTATGTTAGGAAACAGCTGTTTAAGGTTTTCAAGTTTAGGAGATGAGCGATTTATAACTGTAACATTAGCACCTAAACCATAAGCAATTTCAGTAGCCCCTGCTCCAGCATTTCCCGCTCCTATCACTAAAATATTTGCCGCTTCCACTCCAGAAGCACCACTAATCAAAATACCTTCACCACCCTGGTATCTACTGAGATGATGAGCGGCTACTGTAGGAGCCATCTTTCCTGCTATTTCACTCATTGGTTTAAGTAATGGTAGTTCATCCCCATATGCTACCGTTTCATACGCGATAGCACATAATCCTTTTTCAACTAATGTAGCAGTTAAATCTTTTAAAGGAGCTAGGTGAAGATAACAAAAGAGTGTGTGCTTCTCATTTAAAAGTTCATATTCAGATTTTTGAGGCTCTTTCACTTTGACAATTAAAGTAGCTTGTGAATATACAGCACTGGCATTATCAACTATTTTTGCACCCGCTTGCATATATAAATCATCACTAAACCCACTTCCTTTACCAGCGGATTTTTCCACAACTACACTATGCCCATCTTTTATAAGTTGTGCTATATTCAATGGTGTAGCAGCAACTCTAAATTCGTCAGTTTTAACTTCCTTTGGGATTCCTATAATCATTATTTCCATACTCCTTCAAATGAATAATCACTAGTGACATAAATATTTTAGCCCTTTTTCTTGAACTAATTTTGCAGTGTCATAAGTATACTCAAAAAAATAATGAGTGCCATTGAAAGCATTCATTCATATATAAACAACTACTTATAAATAGTAATTAAAAGAAAAATTATTGTAAAGTCAGTATAATGAGAGATAAGGGGTATATCATGCGATATTTACTGTCTCTTTTAATTATCAACATACTTGTCTTTGCAAATGTTGATAGCATTATGCCCGAACCAATTTTTAGTGACGAGGAAAAAGCTTACTTAAAAGAAAAAAAAGAGATTACAATGTGTATCGATCCAGACTGGATGCCATTTGAAAAAATAGAAAATGCAAAACATATAGGTATGACAGAAGAGCATTTTAGACTCTTTTCCAAAAAAATCAATACTCCTATAGTACTTATTCCAACCGCAACATGGACACAATCAATAGAGTTTGCTAAAGCAAGAAAGTGTGATATATTTTCTTTGGCTATGAGCACGCCAGAAAGACTTGGTTATATGAATTTTACAAAACCTTACCTGACATCAGAGCTAGTAATAATTACACAAATCACAAAGCCATTTTTAGACGACCCAAGAAGTTTGACGAAACAACCGCTAGGTATAACAAAAGATTATGCTTTTATCCAGATTTTAAAAATGAAATACCCTAACTCAAATCTAATTGAATTCAATACTTTAAAGGATGGACTTGAAGCTGTCAGACGTGGTGAAATATTTGGTTATGTAGATAACCTCATAACATCTGGCTATGCAATTCAAAAAGATTATATTGGTGAACTAAAGATAGCAGGTAAGTTTGATGAGCAGTGGAATTGGGGCATTGGAGTGCGAAATGATGATTTAGTTTTACTTTCCATTTTTAACAAAGCTATATCTTCTATAAAAAATGAACAATATAGAGAAATAATTAACAAATGGATCAGCGTGCAGTATGAGTCTGGTTTTGATTATGAGTTATTTTTTGAGCTCATGGCTTTCCTACTCTTCATAACATCCTTACTTGCCTATCGCCATTACACACTTAACAAATATACTAAAATACTCGAAGAAAAAGAAAGACAACTACGTACTCTTTCCATAACTGATTCACTTAGTGGTTTATATAATCGAAGACATTTTGATGATATTTTTTTTCAAGAGTTCAACAGAGCCAAAAGAACTGAACTACCTTTTATCTATGCCATGTTGGATATAGATAACTTTAAAAAATACAATGATATCTATGGGCATCAATTAGGGGATATTGCGATATCTCTTGTATCTGACGTTTTACAACATCACACAAGAAGAGCTGGTGATTACGCTTTTCGTATCGGTGGAGAAGAATTTGCCCTTATATTTCAGTCTACACAGGAACAAGAAGATATAAATCAAAAGAAATTTGAAAATATCCTTCAAGATATAAAAAATTTAAGAATATCTCACAAAGTAAACCATCCTTCATTACTTCTAACTATCTCATGTGGAGCAACAAAAATACTCTCATATCATAACATAGACACACTCGAGCTATACAGATTCACAGATGCTAATTTATATGAAGCCAAAGAAAAGGGTAGAGATAGAGTAGTTTATAAAGAGATAAAATAGAAAAAAAGTTTAGTATCCAAGTCAAGCCTAGATTAAGAGGCTAAATCATTCTTTTTTATTATAATTTACTAAGAACTCATCTATAAGTTTTGTTTTTAAACTTTTAGTTATTCCTTGATGTAACTTAATGAGTTTTTTAAATTGAGTAAATACTCCACCGTCTAATTCATTAGTTGTATTTGGAATTTGTAACTTTGGAGTAATTCTATATATAAATAAGTATGGTAAATTCTTTTGTAAACTTCGATATGCCGATACAAGTTTTCTATGTGTAAATTATTTTTTCCTGTTATTGAATTTATACTTTTTTCATTGATAAACTCATTATGTACTTCATTCCATTTATCTAGTTTATTTTTAGATCTAAGTTCAGTTGTTGTAGTTAATCTGGACACAATTTTCTTTAACTCTTTAGAAGCTTCAAGCTTAGGTCTTCTAGTTAAATACCTATGTATAATTATCTTTTGATGAAAGTGACACATTTGTACTGGAAATTCTTCTAAAGCTCTAAATAAGCCTCTCTTACCATCTACAGTAATACCGTTGATTGTAAACCCTTTACTGATTAATTCATCTTTTAGATAAATATACTCTATCAGTTTTTCAGATTCAATATGTTTCCAGATCAGTATTCTATTTGTTAGTACATCTTTAAAAACTAATACTCCAAACTTATCTTTTCTTTTTCCAAAAAAAGTAGCATCAGCGACTATTGTTACTGCTCTCGGAATGAATGTATTATATGTTGGTTCGTATTCATAAATTTGTTTACGTACCCATGGAATACTACGTTTATATTTACTTGATAGCTGTTTAAGAGTTTGCTTATTGTAAAAGTACTGGTTGAAGATGATTTTTTGTAGTTTTTCAGGTTTTCTATCCGATGAAAATTGTATATTACTATTCAACCATTTATATCTTTGTATCCCTCTAAATTTACCATTCTTTTTAGTATTTAAATTCTGACATTCTGGACATCTTTTTTAGTTTCTTTACAGGCATTTGTAGATAAACCTTTGTTTACTACCAATATACTGTAATTTGAATGCTAGCTCAGCCTCACATATTTTTCATTACGTCCACTTTTACAATTAATATGGCCTCATCATATACTGCTTTTGCATTTTCAACTAACTTCGCACCTACGCTAAGATATGCATCATCACTAAAACCACTCCCTTCTCCTGCAAACTTTTCTACAATCACACTATGTCCATCTTCAACTAACTCTTTTACATTAGATGGTGTAACACCAACTCTAAATTCATCAGTTTTTACCTCTTTTGGATTCCAATAATCATTATTTCCATACTCCTTCAAGCTCATAGTTACAAAGAGGACATACACCATTATCTCTAAGTTTATTAATAACATACTGTCCAATATTTCCGCTTCTATCAACAACTCTCTTTTTACAATTTGGGCAGTATGTTGATTCATGATCTTCATTGTCAATATTTCCTATATATAGATACTTTAAACCCTCTTCTTGACCTATTTTATATGCACGTAGCAGTGTAGACTCAGGGGTACGTGGAATATCAAGCATTTTATACATTGGGTGAAATGCTGAGAGATGCCAAGGTATAGATTTATCAACACTTGCTATAAACTTTGCGATCTCCCTTATCTCTTCATCAGAATCATTTTTTCCTTGAATTAAGAGTGTAGTTATCTCTACCCAAATCCCTTTTTCATGTGCATACTTCACCGTTTCAAGTACTGGCTTTAATCTTGCACCACAAATCTCTTTATAAAATTCATTTGAAAATGATTTAATATCTATATTCATCCCATCTATGTATGGTTCAAGTAAATCTATTGCCTTATGGGTTTCATAGCCACTCGTGACATAGATATTTTTTAAACCTTTTTCATGTGCTAGCTTTGCTGTGTCATACGTGTACTCAAAAAAAACAATTGGTTCATTGTAGGTATAAGCAATTGAATCACACCCATGTTCAAGGGCAAGTTTTACTATATGTTCAGGGGGAAATTCACGGCCTACAATTTCATGATTGTTCTCTTTTGGATATTGAGAGATATCATGATTTTGACAAAACTTACAAGAGAAGTTACATCCAACTGTACCAAGAGAAAAGGCTTTACTTTGAGGTAAAAAATGAAACATTGGCTTTTTCTCTACAGGGTCAATATTTGCAGCTGCAGCAAGTCCATAAACAAGAAGTTTTAACTGCCCGTCTTCTACTTTTCTAACACCGCAAATACCATATTCATCTTCACTAAGAACACAAGCTTTCGAACATGCTTCACATAAGATTTTAGAATTTTTTAGTTTTTTACTTAACCATGCATTTTGAGACATCTTACCCTCCTTAACAATTAAGTCTACTTTCTATCATTATTGTATCTAAATTGTTTTGATATAATATAATCATTATGGGGGAGTAGTTTATGAATTCTAAATATGGATTAATCAAACATCTTATAAGCACTGGGACGATACATTCAAGTAATATTATTGAAGCTTTTGAATCTATAGATAGCGTGGATTTTGCTTTAGACCCAAATGCTTCAGATGTTTATGAAGATTACCCTCTTTCTATTGGTTATGGGCAAACAATTTCTCAACCAACTACAGTGGCCATGATGCTAGAAATGTTAGAACCAAAAGAAGGGGATTCAATTTTAGATATCGGAAGTGGTTCAGGCTGGAGCACAGCAATTCTAAGTTATATTGTAGGTAAAGATGGTTCTGTCATTGGTAGGGAAAGGATAAAAGAACTTGTAAAGTTTGGAAACTATAATTTAGAAAAGTATAAATTTCAAATGGCAAAAATTATTCAAGCAAGAGATACCTTAGGAATAATTGGAGAAAAATTTGATCGCATTTTAGTTTCAGGTTTGTTCCTTTAATAACTCAATAACAGTATACATTCAGATCTTTACACAAAGTTATATCTCATTTCCCCAAGCCTAAATTAAGAGCCAAAAAGTTAAAATTTCATCATATATAATACAAGGATATTTTTGTTAAACCTACCTAACGCACTAGCCTCCATTCGTATACTTATCGCTCCGTTTATGTTTTGGATTATACTAAATCCACAAGTATTTACTGATAATGGATTCCATGTATCTTGGAACTACTACTTTGCATCTTTACTTTTTGTTCTCGCTTCAGCAACAGATTTTTTTGATGGATACATAGCAAGACAATGGAATCAAATGACAATGCTTGGTGCGATTTTAGATCCACTTGCTGATAAAATGCTTACTCTCGCCGCATTTTTAGGTTTAATGATGATAGGTGAAGCAAGTGCATGGGCAATTTACATCATCGTAGTTCGGGAGTTGTTTATTACAGGACTTCGTACAGTAGCTGTGAGTGAAGGTTTAGCTGTTAAAGCCTCATGGGCTGGAAAAATAAAAACCGTTGCGCAAATGATAGCTATAGGCTTTTTACTTATGCATTGGCCATTAGCAACTGAGCTTTTATGGTTTGCAGTTTTTCTTACTGTATACTCTGGCTTAGAATATCTTTGGGGATTTAAACAAGCCCTCACATCAGATACAAACAAGGAAAACAAATAATGGGTATGATAGTTTCACTTTTAGTCCTCTCGGCACTTATATTTTTTCACGAGCTTGGTCATTATATGGCTGCTCGTTTAATGGGAGTGTATGTAGAAGTTTTCAGTATTGGTTTTGGTAAAAAAATAGCTTCTTTTCAAAAGTTTGGAACAGAATGGCGTATAGCGATGATTCCACTTGGTGGCTATGTTAAGATGAAAGGTCAGAACGATTCCGACCCTAGTCAAGTTAGTCTTGATGATGATAGCTATAACACAAAAACTCCAGCACAAAGAATCTTTATTCTTCTTGCTGGTCCGGCTGCAAATTTTGTCTTAGCATTTGTTCTTTATCTTTTCATCGGACTGGGAAGCCCAATGGTTCTTTCCCCCATAATCGGTAAAGTTGTCGATAATTCACCGGCTTTTGTAGCAGGTCTTGAGACAAACGATACTATCCGATCTATTAATGGTGTTGGTATTACAACGTGGAAAGAAATGGCTAAAATCATCTCTTCATCTGAGGAGAGTTTAAATCTTGAGATACTTAGAGACGGTTTTGTAGAGATGAAAACCTTAACACCTAAACTAGAAGATGCACAAAATATATACGGTGAAACAATCAAGAAAAAGATGATAGGGATAGGAAGTGCAGGAGTAACGCATAAACTCGACCTTGGATTTACTGAGACCTTCGCTTATGCAACCGAGCAGACTATATTTGCTTCTACTATGATATTTACCGGTGTTAAAAAGCTTATTCTTGGTGAAGTACCGGCCAAGGAGTTAGGTGGGGTCATAAGTATCGTAAAAATTACTGCTGATGCAACTGATGCTGGTTGGATGAGTGTCTTGTTTTTCGCAGCACTCATCTCAGTAAACTTAGGTGTCTTAAATCTACTCCCTATCCCAGCCCTCGATGGTGGACACATTATGTTTAATCTTTACGAAATGATAACAAGACGTGCTCCAAGTGAAGCAGTTCTCATCAAACTCACAATTGCCGGATGGGTAGCTCTCTTTTCTCTTATGGGACTAGGATTATTTAATGATATTAATAGATTAATGGGTTGATATATCTATAACAAACTACAAATAACTACATAAATCCCTACTTTTCAAGTGTTTTTTAGCCAAAAGTAGGGATTATTCTAAAAGATATTACTTTAAATCTGATTTATCTACTACACAAATAAAAGACTTCTTTACAATTAAGAATAATATTTTGTATTAAGTGGAAGCGATAGACAAACGAATAAGCACAGATGTAAAGTAACCACTACGAATGAGTTAGGATACAAAGAAGTTTTTTAAAAATGTTGGATTAAAGCCTAAACATATAAGCACTAATAGAACTATCTAAAACTAATATCACACCAAGAATCTACTTTGAAAAAATCTTTGCTTTTTGAATTGCAAATTCTTCTTCAGTAATCAGACTTTCTTTTAATAAATCTGACAACTTCTTAATTTCATCTGCCACACTTGTGGTTGCAGGTTTGTTTGCATTTATTACTTCTTCCTTCTCTGTAGGTAGAGTTATTGTGATAACTATATCAGATTTAGATAGGTAATAAAGTAGATAAATTACAAAAGGAAATATCCATAGAAGAAACCAGATGATACTCCATACGATACTAAATTCCTTTTTTTTAACTAATTGTATTTGATTGTCTTTTCTGTATTTAATAACATAACCCGCTACACCATATAAAGAAGTAAGTTTGTCGAACTTTTCTCCATTTGATAAGGACGTATCATTTTTAATTTCATTTGCTTTATTATTTAAATCTATTTCATGCATTTATTTTCCCTATTAATATTAACACAAAATGATTATTAAACATATTAGAGAATTATAAAAGGTACTAACTGATAAACTTCTAATTTGAATTTTCACTTCTACCAAAAAGATAAACACTGGAAAGAAGAGTTTAAAGAGATATTATTATCTCAAATAAAGGATGTTGTCGTCGTTAATCTATTCTTTACCCTTCTTTGTGGGTCTTATCCATAGTTTTAAAGTATGGATATTATTGCAGGAGTACAATAAGTAGTTATTACTATTACTTTTTATTGAGCTGAGTTTTAACTTGGCTTAAAACCTCAATAACTCCATCTTTATAATCTCCATCTTTTAAATCAGAAATATTACTCATTTGGGAAGTTAAAATATTTTCAAACTCGATTTTCAGCAACCTATCTTTTTCGAAAAAGTGATAGATTAAATCTAATGTATATTGATAGGAAGTAATTTTTCCTTTTCTATACTTCTCAGAAATATTCAAACCTTTGTTGTATTTGTATTTAGTAAGTTGAGAAGAACACTTGTTGCTGATTTCTTCTAATAGTATTTTTGTATTCATTTTTGGAGTGTAGTATAAAATAATATAGATGCCTAAAAGTATGACATAATGTAATTATCATTTGTTTTTAGAAGATAGGTTCTTCTTCAATTAAATATACTTTCAGGGGTCGGGGTTACCCCATAATCTCTTAATTACATAACTTTTTTTACAACTGCATAGCTTAGAAGTCCTCATCAACATAGAAAAATTCCTACTAAATATAAATAAATACACAAAAAGCATCTGTTGGAGTGGACGAATTCCCTTCTCTTTTACTTTTAGTTAGTTACTCTTTTTATAACATCTTACGTAAAATACTTTATCCATTTTTTCTCTGTTAAATGCACCCGATAAAAAGTTTATTACAAAAGCTTCCTTACTGGCTGCATGTCCAAAGGTCTTGGATGACCAGTAGTTATCAGATACAACAAATTTGAAATTTTCTGAAATAGTAGGTTTATACACCTTAGTATCCACAATTGAAAATAGTTCCATAAAACCGGGTAATTTCCAAGATTTATGTCCGTCAAGTTCTAAGTTTTCACAATAACCAACTGCATCTTCAAAATTTCTTTTTGTTGTTGAGACATCTTTTGTATCTTGCCATAGATAGTTTGTTTTTGTATCTTTTATAATGTTTGCAGAGTTTTTGACAATATCAGCATTAACGCCCAAAGATATAAACAAAGTCAAGATGAGTGTATTGAGTTTTTTCATAAATATTCCTTATAATATTACTTTAGGGATTGTAGCAACATTATTTAAAAGATGACTTAAATAAAAATTTATTTACCTACCGGTACCTTCCTTTTAGCAAATCAGACTTAATTAAAAAATTGGCTGCTTAATACACAATCTAAACTATGATATACGGTATAGAATTGATAAGGAGTTTTTAGATGAGACAAGTGTTTCATCAACTATTGTTATACAGAGAATAGGCAAAAAAAGTTTGTGATACATGGCAAAATATAGATCAACCTAGTGGCTTTCATGCATATCCTGTTGTAGGTGGGATAACTATTACAATAGATAAATAACTTAATTTAGAAATCTTATATTTATATTATCCATTTTTATTTGATAGCATTGACACTTTAGTGCCACTCCAAAAATGTATAATATCTTCATATAGAACAATAAAATAAGATGTACAAAAAAGTAGTATTGTCTCATTTATAATGAAGATTCTAAAAAATGACAATGCAAAGGAATTTAATAAATTGAGTCAAGAACATATACTTTCCATCGCTGAATTTAGAATGTTTCAAAAGTTGATTTATGATGAAATTGGCATCTCTCTTGCAGAACATAAACGAACTCTCGTACAGTCTCGTCTGAGAAAATGGTTAAATGAGTTTGAGTTAAATAGTTATAAAGAACTTTATGAAAAGATATGTAATGACAAGAGTTCTCATATGCTAATGCTTTTAGTAAATGCTATCACGACGAATGTAACTTCTTTTTTTAGAGAAGAAAATCAGTGGATTTATCTTCAAGAAAATATTCAAGAACTCTTTGATATACCAAATAAACGCATACGCATCTGGTCTGCTGCATGTTCTAGCGGACAAGAACCATATAGTATTATTATCTTTTTAAAAGAACATCTAAGTAATTTTCACCAATGGGATGTTAAAATTTTAGCTACTGACATTTCCGAAGATATTTTAGTAAAAGCAATGAAAGGTATTTACACACAAAGAGATATTGAGAATATGCCAAAAAATATAATATTGAAATATTTTAATATTTTTAAAAATAGTGATGGTGTTCAATCTTTTGTCATAAAAGATGAACTAAAAGAACATATAATTTTTAGATCATTTAATCTTGTGACCGGTAATTTCTCCATGTTTAAAAATAAATTTGATCTCATCTTTTGTCGTAATGTAATGATCTACTTTGACAGACCTACTCAAAATCAACTCTTAGAGCAGTATTCTAAATTACTTAAAGAAAAGTCTAGACTATTTATCGGTCACTCAGAGTCTATTCACAATAAAAATGCTAAATACAAATTATCTGCTCCATCAATATATAAACTAAGCTAAGGAACTATAATGGAAATGTCTCAAGTAACTGATGAAAACTTACTAAAAGAAATAAGTCGCCGTTTTGAAGAGAAACAAGCTTCAATCGCAGAAATGGAGTTTATGACAAAAAAACTTCTTACTTTAAATGAAAAAAACCAAGACTCCCAAGAAGTTAAAAGTCAATTTTTATCTCTTATAAAAAATGAGTTTAACAATCCCATGTCATCTTTACTCAACATTGTAAACATGATGATCAAAAAATCAGATGATGCAAAAATATCAACTCTCTCTGACATGATGAAAAGAGAACTTCTGAAACTTGATTTTAGTCTGAAAAATATTTTCTCAGCTTCAGAAATTGAAGCAGGTGAAATTGCAAATGATTATTCAGTTGTTGAGATTAAAACCATTTTTGATGAAACAGTTGCGTACTTTTCTTCTATAATTGAAGAAAAATCATTAACACTTGAGTATGTAAGTAAGTGTGATGAAAAGATTATTGCAGATTCACAAAAGCTAGATATCATACTGTTAAATTTAATCTCAAATGCTTGTGAGTACTCATATCCAGATGCTAAAGTTTTTGTAACTCTGCTATGCGATGAAACAAACTATACCATAGAGGTTCAGGATGAGGGCGAAGGTGTATATGCCGAGCATACGAAACAAATTTACAATCGTTTTGCCCATTTTGAAACCGGTAAAACAAGAGCCACGGCAGGGCTTGGACTTGGTTTGAGTGTAGTGAGAGGAATGGTTGAAGCACTTGATGGAACTATTGATAATATAGCAAGAGATGGGAAAACTATCTTTATTGTTACAGTTAAAAAGATTGATGAAACTAAGGTAGACTTATCAACTGGATTTGGCTCCAATGAATTCATGTTTGATGATAGTGATGGCATGGTTGAATTTTAAATGTATACAAGAAAATTCATCCATGTTGGAGAGATCAATATTGGAGCAAGACCGACTGAAATAAGCACTATACTTGGTTCATGCGTTGCAGTATGCTTGTATGACAGTATCACTCAAATGGGTGGAATGAATCATTATTTGGTACCATTATGGAATGAAAATGGCCTTCAAAGTCCTAAATATGGGAATATATCTATTCCTCGCCTGATTGAGAGTATGGTAAATATTGGTTGTGATGTTAACAATATGGAAGCTAAAATTTTTGGTGGTGCTAATGTTATTGATGTTTCTTCAGAGGACATGATGATAGGACGCAAAAATATTTTAATAGCAAAAGAAATTTTGAGAGAGTATAGTATTCCTATAGTTGCACAAGATGTTGGTGGAGATAAAGGAAGAAGAATTATGATGCGAAGTGATACAGGAAAAATATTTTTAAAATACATTAAAAGTGGTAATGAGTAAATAACATGGGCATTAAAGTTTTAATTGTAGATGACAGCGCTACGGCAAGAGCAATTCTCAGTGAGATTTTACAAAGTGATAGTGATATCCAAAGTATTGATACTGCTCCAGATGCTTACATTGCCCGTGATAAAATTGTAAAAAATCGTCCGGATGTTGTCTGTTTAGATGTAGAAATGCCACGAATGGATGGCATAACTTTTTTAAAAAAACTAATGCTTCATATGCCTATTCCCGTTGTTATGGTCTCCTCATTAACTCAAAAAGGTGCACAGACTACACTTGATGCACTAGAAGCCGGGGCTGTTGACTTTATTGCTAAACCTCACTCAAATATTTATAACAGCTCAAACGAAATACAAGAAGAACTTTTGCAAAAAGTCAAAAGTGCTGCCAATGCCAAAGTACAAAAACGATCTAGTACTGAGCTAATAAAACAGCTTCACTATAAAAGCGCTCTTTTAGAAACTACCCAAAAGTTGATAGCCGTAGGTTCATCAACTGGAGGTGTTGAGGCACTCAAAGAATTTTTAACTCAATTTCCAAGAAACACTCCAGGAATGTTGATAGTGCAACATATGCCTTCGGACTTTACAAAACAATTTGCCGAACGTTTGGATGGAATATGCCAGATGGATGTGAGAGAAGCCAAAGATGGAGATACTGTTAACATCGGTGAAGTTCTTCTTGCTCCGGGAGACAAACACATGGTTCTAAGAAGATCAGGTCACAGGTATTTTGTTCAACTAGGTGGAGGTCAAAAAATTTCAGGACATCGTCCTTCTGTTGATGTAATGTTTAACTCTGTATCAAAAACAGCAGGTGCCAATGCCATTGGCGTTATATTAACTGGTATGGGCGCAGATGGGGCAAAAGGTTTATTAAACATGCGAAAAGCAGGTGCAATGACTTTTGGACAAGACAGAAAAAGTTGTGTTGTCTATGGAATGCCAAAGGTTGCACAAGAGATTGGTGGGGTAATTAAACAAGATTCTCTTCAAGCACTTCCAGCAGATATACTCCGCTTTTTAGAGAATAAGGAATAATGAAGGATTTAATGTTGTTTATGTCATAATTTTTCAAAAATCAATCCTTTGGAGTTACTTTTGAGTTTTCAAACTTTAAAAAATATATCTAAAAACCTATCAATACTCTATGTAGAAGATGATAATGACCTTCGTAAAAGTACAGCACGTACTTTTTCTAAGTTATTTAAAGTCGTAGATTTAGCGGTTGATGGTAAAGAAGGTCTTGAGCTTTATAATAACTTCTTTTTAGACAACAATGCCTATTATGACATTATAGTAAGTGACATACATATGCCAAATCTTGATGGTATTGCTATGAGTAAAGCTATATTTGATATAAATAAAAAGCAAAAAATTATTGTTATTTCTGCTTACAGTGATAAAAAATACCTTATTGATTTAATCAACATGGGAGTTCAAGGGTTTATGCAAAAACCATTAAATACCAAACAAATGTTTAGTATTTTAAATGAAGTGTGTACTAGTTTTAAAGAGGAGCATTTAGTTTACCTCAGAGAAGGATATTTTTATGATGGACTGCTTAAAGCACTTTTTTTGGATTCTGAGAAAATAAACTTAACTGACAAAGAACTAAAAATCATGGATCTTCTCATTAAAAATAAAAACAATATCTTTAGCCCAGTAGATATATTTAATCATATTCATTATGATGATGTTGAAAAAGAATTTTCTGATGACTCCATCAAAAGTTTATTTAAACGTTTAAGAAGAAAACTCCCTGCAAACCTAATTACTAACAATCCTGAAATAGGATATAGCATTAATCTACAAATTTCTAGTACTTAAAGTATTATTGCCTCAAGTACTTTGAGATTTGGTATTTCATTTGTACTTAAATCTACATGATGTGTAGTACTACTAATAGTATATTTTTCTTCAAGCTCTTTTAAATAACTGCTCTTAGTAAGTTCTACTTCTGAACTACTTTTGTTTAAAACAATAAAATCATCACCATGTACTCTAAAAATAAGCGATGAGGCAAAGCACTCACATAGATAATTACATATTTTATTTAAAAGTATATCTCCTTCCTCCCAACTATATTTTTGATTGTACTGATTAAAATTATGTACATAAAGAGTATCAATTGATTTATACTCTTTATCAAAAACATTACGGTTTAAAATAAAATTCAAATAATCAGTATTATACGCATTAGTAAGCTGATCACGGTAAAAGTAAGCAAAGCGTTCTTTTTCTAGCTCTGTTTTAGGTAACTGATTAATTGTTTTTTCTATTGCAACAGAAGACAGTATTCTTAGAACACTTTTAATAACTTTTGGATGGAACTGCTTACCTGAGAGATTTTTGAGTTCTTCAATAGCGTCTCCAATGTCTTTGGAAGCCTTATATATTCGATTTGTAGTCATAGCATCAAATGCATCTGCTACAATCATTATGTGCGCAAGAATAGGAATTTCTATATTTTTAAGACCGTTAGGATATCCATTACCGTCATAATGTTCATGATGATAGATTATAATCTCAGCCACATCTTTGTACATGGGAATTTTTAGTAAAATATTATAGCTCTGCGTTACATGTTTTTTTATTATATTGTACTCAAAAGCACTCAATTTATCAGGTTTAAGTAAAATAGCGTCTGGAGTAGTTACTTTACCAATATCGTGTAGAATTCCTGCACGATATATGAGCTTACATTCTGCACTAGAGAAGTTCATATCTTCGGCTATCATACGACTGTAGTTTGCAACACGCTGTGAATGACCTCCAGTATATGTATCTCGGTTTTCAAGTATGGAGACAAAAGATTCTAAAGTCATTTCAAAGTTTAAGTTTTGTTCTTCTTTTAGAAGTAGTGCTTCAGTTGTCCGTTTTTGAACTGTCTCTTGAAGATAAGCCTTCTATTCAATATTCTCTTTGCGAGTATTGACATTCAAACTTGACTCATAAAGCTTCTGGTTCATTTTAAGATAATCAATAGGCTTCATTATATACCCACTAATACCAATACTGATACTATTTATAAAATAGGATATTTCACCATACCCAGAGATAATTATAATCTCTTGAGAAGGATTAATCACTTTAATTTCTTTTGCCATCTCGATACCATTCATAAAAGGCATTTCTATATCTGACACGACAATATCGTATTGATTTTTACGATAAAGATCCAAACCTTCTTGACCATTCTCAGCGACGCTAAGGTTAGGGAATATTTTGCTTAAGTATCTTATAACTGAATTTCTCAAGTCCTCATCATCTTCTACATAGAGTAATGTTATATCTTTTGCAAGCTGTTTAAGTAAATCAATATCCATTATTTTTTCCATTTAATCGGGATAGATATTTCAAAGCAAGCACCATCTTCAGTATTAGAGACTTCAATTTTCCCTTTAAGATGCTTTTCAATGATAGTTTTACTCATATAGAGTCCTAGACCTGTCCCAGTTTTTTTATCTTTAGTGGAGAAGTATGGATTGAAGATTTTATTTATTATTGCGTTATCTATACCTCCACCATTGTCACATACTCTTACAATGACATATTCTTCATCATTAGTTATATTGACATCTATTTTACGTCCAGTTTCTCTATTATCATAGAGTACTTCTCCAGCGTTTTTAAATAGATTAATAAAAACCTGTAACAATTCCCTAGAATAAGTCTTGACTCTATAACTTGTATCATTATTTATAGATAATAAAATCTGCTTATGCTCAAGGCTTTTACCAATAACCTTTTTACTCTCATAAACTATTTCTTCAACTGTTACCTCTTCAACTTCCTTATCAGGACGAAAAAAGTTTCTAAAATCATCAATAGTTTTGGATAGATATTCTGTTTGTTTTATAATACTCTGAGACTCTTCAATGATGTTCTCTTGGCTAACTTCATTGAGGTCAATATCTATAAGTAAATTATTTGCTCCCATTGCAATCACACTGATAGGCTGTCTCCACTGATGAGCGATCATACCAATCATCTCTCCCATTGCTGCATGGCGTGACTGAGCAATTATAATCTCTTCTTTGTCTGCTAACTCTTCTCTTAGGTGAACTTGCTCTGTAATCTCTTGCTTAATTCCAATGTAGTTAATGATTTTACCTGTTTCACTCATAACAGGTGCAATAATCGCAGACTCCCAGTACTCATCACCATTTTTCTTTATATTTTTAAACGTTCCAGACCAAACTTTATTGTGGCTAACCTTATCCCAAAGATTTTTATAATCTTCGTCAGTATGATACTTGCTTTTTTGTATTCTTGGATTATGCCCAATAACGTCTTCCAAAGAATAACCAGATAAATTACAAAAGTATGGATTTACATACTCGATGTTTCCATCAACATCCGTGATAACAATAGAAACCGGACTACTCTCAAGTATTTGCTTGAATTTTGCTATTTCATGCTGATTTTTGTACTGATCTGTAATATCAAAATACATCGTACCTGTTTGAGAGTTTTCTTCTTTCCCAATTTCAAACATCATTACTCTAAAGACATAATCCTTATTTTTAGAATCTGTATATTTTATAATAGCTTCTGCATTACCTTTGTCTTTTGACTCTGCTGCAAGTGCACTCCCTTGCTCAAAAGCCTTTTTAGAAATAAGTTCATGGCCTCTCTTACCTATTATATTTTCTAATCCGGTGAAGTCTGTTAATGCGCTGTTTGCATAAATAATACCCATACTATTATCTCTTATAGACACCATACCAGGAATATTTTCCATAAAGTGTTCAAACTGTTGCTTGGAGGTGAGAAGCTCCTCCTCTACCCTTTCTTGTTCAGTTACATCTGTATGAAAACCCGTCATATGCATTGCATTTCCATCATCATCAAAAATAGTCTGTCCTCGATTAAGTACTAATACCCAGTGTCCATCTTTGTGTTGAAGTCGATGCTTATTTTCATATAAGATGCCCTGTACTTGATGGTTAATTAAGATATCTTCTTTAGCTTTTTCAATATCATCCGGATGAATAAGATTTTCCCAACTTTGAAATTCATTAGATATTTCATCATCTTTGTAACCTAAAATCTCTTTCCATCTAGGCGAATAATAAACTTCATTGGTTTTAAGGTTCCAATCCCAAAAACCATCTTTTGTTGCTTCAATAGCATATTTAACTCTTTGTTCATTTTTTTTAATCGAACTTAATAGCCTTTGAGTAATACGTTTGTAGTGAAGGTAAATACTCAAGACTAAAATATTTGAAATAAATACAAGAGGCAATACCCACATAGTACCTTTGTCACTTAATATAAAATATACACTTAACAAGAACAGTGTATTAATTAAAATAATAATTAATACACTGTAAATCTTTTTAAAATAACTCAAAATCATCTTCATCATCTTGCACTACTTCTTTCTTCTCAAAAATAGACTGCAGCTGTAAACATGAGCTCAATAGAGAGGAGTCTAGATAATGAACATCATTGGCCTCTTGTTTAATAAATATATTATTTCTCCATTGAGACATATCATCAATAAGGAGTACAAACAGCATAGAAAACTTTTTATGATCTTTAGCATCTACTTGTTCAAGATCTAATGTTTTTAGATACTCATTTAAAGTATTAAGTCCAAATGCAAAGTGTTCAAACTCCATGAGCTGATCTATTACTTCTATATAAGTATCAAGTCCCTGGGTCATTTGATTTAAATATTCTTGTGTAGCTTCTGATTCAAATGAAATAGTAGCAACTTGAATCATATCTTCTATATTTTCAAGCTCTTCTATCTTATCTATAAGAGAAATAGCCGTATTATCTATGTATTGTTGCGCTGTAGTCTTGTTAAAGTGTGTTTTTGAGAGTATATCTTTTTGTGTATCTGTAATGTCTAGTTTCTCTACTTCTTCTTTTATTATTTTTTTTCTCTTGGAGAGACGAAAAGATAGTTTAGAGTTGTTTAAAATAAAGATTGCATTAGCATAGTGATGTAAAAGCGTGTGTTGTATGACTAATTCATCTATAATATTTAATGGTGTTAAAGTGAGATAAAGGTTTTCCTCATTCTCTTCAGAGATAATGGAAAAATTAATATTCTTTTTTAAAGATACTTGACCGTATGCATAAATCATTCTTATACACTCCTCCAAATTCTCTATATCGCAAGAAGAATCATTGAGATAATAATCCCAAAACTGAGAAAGGGACTGTATAGATGAAATGTTAAACTTAAGTGATCTTGAATATATCTCTTGGCTAAACTCATTCACTGCTTCTAAGTTAGAAAGTTCAAATTTACGTACTTCAACTATCTGTAAATAATTCTTTACACGTTGGTGAAAGAGGTCATCTTCGATAGGTTTACTCATATAGTCTTCAGCACCACTCTCAAGCATCTTATGTTTAGACTCTTCATCATCGAGTGCACTTAGAGCTAGAATCATTACATTTGAATCAAATGATTTAATAGTCTTAGTTGCAGTAATCCCATCAACGTTTGGCATCATAATATCCATGAATATGAGATCAAAATGCTCTTTTTTACACATATCTATTGCTTCTTGTCCGCTTTTAGCCTGTGATGTTTCTATATCCTCAAACTCTTCCAACAAAAGTTCTATAGTTGTTCTGTTATCTACTATATCATCAACAATTAAAATTTTCATACCTTAGTCCTTTCGTCTATTTTTAAATATAAGTGTAAATTTAGTACCCGTGTCATAGTCCGAGTCTTCAACTTTGTAGTCTATCTTCAAGTCCTGAGAAAGTAGCTTTAAGAAGTAAAGACCAACCCCGGTACCCTGCCCTCGTCTAGATAATAATACCTCATCTTCTTGTGAATAAAGATTAAAAACTTCTTCTTTGTTTTTTATTCCTAATCCATTATCTTCTATAGATATCTTAGTAAGATCACTTTCTCTAGACATAGTAATCTTTATTTCATCTTTTCCATATTTAATAGCATTAGAAAGTACATTTGAAATAATCTGCTTGACACGGTGTTCGTCACTGTAGATAAATGTTTCTTTATTACTAATAAATGTTACCTTAATATTATTAGCATCTATGAGAGAATCAAATTTTTTAATTGTATGAGAAAGTAGTTCATTCGCATTAAAGAGTGAATATGAATATATTAATTTTCCTGTACTGAGTTTTGAAACTTCTAAAATCTGAGTGACATTATCAAGCATATCAAATGCATTACTTAAAACTGAATCTAAAAGCTTTGAACATTTTTCGGGATTTATATTTTCAGGAGTTTGTACCTGCTTCTTAATGTATTTTGTAAAGTTTATAATTGCATTGAGTGGAGTTTTAAGTTCATGTGTAAAAACTACTAAAAAAGATTTTTTCGCAATCTTAATCTCTTCTTCTTTTTCTAAAAATTTTTTCTTGACTTCGATTTCATGTTCAAGCTTAAGAACATCAGTTATATCGTTACGAATAGCAATATAATTTTTAATATTTCCATCTTGGCCGATGAGAGGAATGATGATAGACTCACAATAAAACGGTTCACTGTCTTTAGTAATATTTGTCATACGTCCTCTCCAAATTTCACCAGATGTAATCGTTTCCCACATCTCTTTATATAATGATGGAGGGTTATCAGAACACTTAAACATACGGTGGGTCTGACCTATCATCTCTTCGCGAGCATAACCGGTAATACGACAAAAGTTATCATTTACATAAGTAATAATCCCCTCAGTATCTGTTTTAGAAACAATAGATGCATGAGTGAGAGCTTTGAAGTATTGTAAATCATCATATTGGAAAGTCATGCATACTTTATAAAGTGGGTCAAGCATCTCTTTTGAGTTAAAAGGTTTTTGAATAAA
>NZ_JBLHOE010000060.1:0-21062 GCF_047622445.1 Sulfurimonas sp. | reverse complement strand
CAGCCATTGGTTATCAAAAACCTATGAATATGTATCTTGAATTTATTAAAAATGTAGGGTAAGGTAACAATACAAGGTGGAAATTAATTAAGCTGAAAACTTGTCTTGATTTTTCAGGCCATTATATATATACATTAAGGAGTCTACAATGAGTAGTGAAGAAACAATTACATTTCAAGCTTTATATGCAAAGCATAAAAAGATAGCCATCCCAAAAAAAGAGATGAGTCGTGAAACTGGTTTAAGTATATCAACTCTTGATAGACTATAAATGTAGGTATTCCTGCTATTGCAAGTTGTGAAGTAAACGTATGTTTAATTGTATGTGGAACAACTCTATTTTTTCTATCATCACATGCTATATCTTGATTAAATAAGACATCCATTATTGAACCGAGTTTGTAAGTTATGGAACTACGAGCTAATTTTATAATAGTGCTAGTAGAAGAGGGTAGGTCAAGAATTCTATCATGAAGAAGTTCTTTTAACTCATCATTATAAAAACCAGTATAAGTATCATTATTTTTATGCTCAGATAATATAAGTGAATTATTGTTTGGCTTAATATCCATAGAACGAATAGTTGCAATCGTTCCAACTCTTCCACCAGTTGAAAGCGATAATTTTACAAATAAGTATATTTCATAATTGGTATTTTTACAAACTTCTAAAAGTTTTTTTATATCATCAAGGGTTAAATATCTCTCCCTAATATTATTTAGTTGTTCATGCTGAATATTAGCGGTTGGAATGTCTCCACTATATAATTTTTTGGAAATAACATACTTGTACATAGCATTTAGTGTTACTAGTAAATGCCTAACACTAGCAACAGCTAAATTTATTTTTAAATTCTCCTGTAGTTGTAGAGCATCTTTTTCTGAAAAATTATGTAACTTAACATGACCTATAGCTTTTGTTAGGTGGATAGTAAACCTTCTTTTTTCTTTCTCAATATTTTTAACCGTTGAAGCTTTATATTCAAAATAAAGTTCAGACATATCAAAAATAGTCATTACTTGTTTAGGTTTAGCAATATGTGGTAACTCTTCCCCCCCCCAATCTAATTTTGGTTACTATCTCTTCCCTTTTAGCTTTACAGTATTTTTCTCGAATCCCTACTGAATAGTTTCCAATACTTTTTAATCTATCCTTACCATTTTCATCAATCCATCTGATAATAAATTTTTTATCAACTGCTTTGCCTTTGTCATTAAATATCTCTTTATAGAAAACTCCTTCTGTTTTTGTTGGAATTCTTTTATTAGAAATAACTGTTTTCATAAAATGTCCTTTTGACGGACCACGGACTAAAAGTTATTTTAGTCCGTCTCTAGTCCGTATAATTTAATTAAATATGAAGTAATTTGAATTTATTTAAAAAGGAGTATAACTAATCAGAAGCCTAAATATAGGCTCTGATAGTTTATTTGACGAGGTTTGGTAGAATTAGAGTAGATTGTTAAATACTGATTCTAATTCCTACAGGACAGTGATCAGAACCTGTGATATCATTTAATATGAATGCATCTTCAAGGCTTTCACATAAATCTTCACTAATGAAAAAATAATCAATCCTCCAGCCTACATTTCTGTCCCTTGCACCTGAGCGATAAGACCACCAGCTATATCTTTCTTTTTCCTCACCATTAACATATCTAAATGTATCAATATAGCCATGATCTATGAGCTTATCCATCCATTCTCTTTCTATTGGTAAAAATCCAGAAGTCTTAGAGTTTGCTTTTGGGTTAGATAAATCTATCTCTGTATGGGCTGTATTTACATCACCACAAATAATAATAGACTTGCCATCTTCTCGTAGTTGTTCACAATGTGCTAAGAAATCATCATAAAACTTCATCTTATGAGCAAGTCTTTCTTCATTCTTTTGACCGTTTGGAAAGTAAACATTAAAAAGTACTATATCATCATAATGAGTTTCAACAATTCTACCTTCGGCAGTTGTATCTACATGATGTGCTACTGAGTTGGCATCACTTTGAAGTGTACTCCAAGTCATAGTTCCGCTATAACCTTTTTTTGTTGCAGAGTTCACAATTATATCTGTGTACTCTTTCTCAAATAAGCCATCAGGAATCTGCTCCTGGAGAGCTTTTATCTCTTGAAGACATAAGATGTCAGGTTCTCTTTCATCAATCCATTTAAGTGCATCTTTGTTACCTACAGCCCGTATACCATTAACGTTCCATGAAATTATTTCTATTGAGTCTGACATATTTAATCCAAGAAAGGTAGCTTAACTTTATGATTGTTAAGGCCTAGTGTGTTTTTATCTTTTTCACCTGAGAGAAGTTTTATGAATTGACCTCTTGTAAGAACTGGTAAGTTTATCTCTCTTCCCATTGTTTTTTCTATTTGTTTTTGTTGCGCATCAAAGAGAGAAAGATCTTCACCTGTATTTACAATTAAGAAGTCGGCATTGTTGTCAAGTGCTTCAAGTAAAATTGTTCCAGCCATCAGATATGATAGTTTTTTAGCATCAAAAGGTATATCAAAATGTTTTGATATTAAATCTACATAAGAAGCATTACTTTGCTCAATTACATATTCAAATGAGATTGGGTTAAGAGCATCATATACTGCAATGTTAAAGTTTTCAAAAGATTGAGTGATTTCATAAGGCTCATTCTTTTTTGATTCTTTTTTCTCTGGGTAATTAAGGATTCTATACTGAAGAGATGATTTATTTATAAGTCCATCTTCAGAATTTAGAAGAGCAAATATATCATTTTGAAGAGAAGAATCTTTTTTTACAATATCAAGGCCTAAAAGAATTACATGCTCCCCAATATAATCATCGTGAAAATGAAGTGTATTTGAAGCATAGTATTCAAGCATATAAGATTTATTTTTAATAATAGTCTCTTTTTCTTCTTGTGACATATATTCATCAAGTAAATCTAGTTTAGCTTGATAGTCTTTTGTGTCAATGATTAAATCATTTATAGCTCTTTTTATACTTAATGGCTGAAGTAGTAGTTCATTAGAATCATTAAGTATGTCATTTAAAGAAGCTTTTGACGAGGTAAATTCATTATTAGCTTGAAGGAAAAACTCTTCATTTTCTATAAATCCAAATTTCTCAATTGAATATATATTTTTTAAAACGTCGTTAAGAGTATTTACAGAGTCACGTTTAATAGAGTAGTTTTTGTAGTAAGGAAGATAGTCTGTTTTACTATCAAATTTGAAAAGTTGAATGTTTATCATTAGTGAAAGTCCAAATATAATTTTTTGTATTTTACAATGGAATTGCTTTACTTTTATTATAGTAACAAGATTAGGGGAGGAAAGTAAGGATTTCTAAGCCCTTTTCAAAGGAAAGGGCGGAGATATAGTGTTTGTTAGTTATTAAACAAAGTTTACTTTTGTAAGGTGATGTTTCATACCAAGAGCATCTGCATCACAACCAAGAGCAAGTCCTAGCATTTGTTGCATATGGAGTACAGGAAGTGCAACTTCTCTACCAATAGCATGAGAAGCATGACCTGTTTGAGTATCTAACTTTAGGTGGCATAATGGACAAGGTGTAACCATCCAGTCAGCATTTCCATCCATCGCACCAGCAATAGCATTACCAGTTAAAATAGATGCTGTTTTTGGAGCTTGAAGCTCAACATGAAAACCACAACATTTGTTTTTTGCTTCATAGTCGACAGTCGCACCACCACAAGCAATAATCAAATCATCAAGTGAAGTTGGATTGTATGGATTCTCAGGAGAATCATGAGATTCATTTTGAAGTTCAGAAGGGCGTATGTTATGACAACCATAAAAAGGTGCAATGTTAAATTGGCTGAGAGGTGTTACTACCATTTCTTTTACTTTATCAAGACCAATATCATCGATAATTGCATATAAAAAGTGAGTAATTTTTGATGTACCTGCATAAACAAGGCCAACTTCTTCAAGCTTTTCATTTACTCTTGCTTTAAGGTCTTCATTGTTATCTAAACGATGTTTAGTCATTGCTGTATTTAACTGACAAGTGTTACAAATTGTAACCATTGTTAAGTCATGTTTTTCAGCATAAGCAATATTTCTAGCATTTAAAACTAAAGATAAAAAATCATCATAATCTTGTAAGTGCGAAGCTCCACAACATGAAGCCTCTGTTAACTCTACAAGTTCAATTCCTAGTTTTTCAGCAACTGCATATGTTGACATATATTGCTCAGGCGTACTTTGCTTTGCTGTACATCCCGTAAAAAGTGCATATCTTAATTTACTCATTGGAAAACTCCTAGAACTTTGCTGTAGACGATGATGCTACAAGCTTTTTGATTTCGTCAAGATTATCTGACTTTGTGATGCCCCATGGTGGAACGATTTTACCTTTGATGAACATTCTCGCTGCCACAGGTAAGTGTTTGACTATAGCAGGACCTTCAGAGTAAAGAACTAAACCACCTTCATCAAGTACACCATTTCTAGCGATTGAATGTTTAAATCCAACAGCGTGACGTGTAGCTACGTTTGAAGTTGCAACACCTTCTTGAAATAGCATGTTATGAAGTTTTGTAATTTTTTCAATTGGATTCACGTCTTTAGGACAAGCCTCTTGACATTCAAAACATTTAACACAGTCCCAAAGACCTTGTTTTTCTTCATGTAATTCAGTAAGTCTTGTAGTATGCGCGTCATCACGAATGTCAGCTTCAAATCTATATGCTTTAGCAAAAGCAGCTGGACCAAAGAAGTCTTCGTTTATCTCTACAACAGGACATGCATAATGACAAGCTCCACATTGTATACATAAGTCAGCTTCATTTAATTCTTCAGCTTCTTCTGGTGTTACAAGGTGCTCATGCTCTGGATGTTCTTCAACATCTGAAATAAGGTAAGGCTTAATTGCATCATGCTTTTCCCAAAAATCAGCCTTATCAATAATTAAATCTTTAATAGCTCTCTTGATACTAAGTGGTTCTATAGTAAGTTCATTACCGAAAAGTTCAACCATGTCGTCCATACTTTCTTTACAAGCAAGTGTCGCGCGACCGTTAACCTTAATACCACAGGTTCCACAGATACCATGACGGCAAGATCTTCTATAAGAAAAGCTACCATCGTGATCCCATTTAATTCTGTTTAAAATATCTAAAACAACTTCTTCTGAAGTTACGTCCATATCGTAGTTTTCGTAATATGGAAGATAGTCTTCATCTGCATTAAAACGAAATACTTTGAAGTTTACTTTTTGTGTAGTAATTGCACTTGTACTCATAAGTTTTCTCCCTTACCTAGTATGTTCTAGCTTTTAGTTCATGTTTGCCAAGAACGACATCCATGTAGTCAAGTGAAATATCACCATTTTCATCCATATAAGCCATAGTATGCTTTAGAAATTTTTCATCATCCCGAGTATCGTAATCTTCTCTAAAGTGAGCACCACGACTTTCATTTCTAGCAACAGCACTTTCAACAATAAAGAGTGAGTAATCTAACATATGCCCAAACTCCATAGCTTCTTGAAGTTCTGTGTTAAATACTTTTGATTTATCTTTAATTCTAATATTTTTATATCTTGAACGAAGTTGTTTGATTGTTTTAATAGCAAGATCAAGTGTATTTTTACTTCTAAATGCACCAGCATTCGCTGTCATACACTGTTGAAGTTCTTCTCTAAGTGTAGGAACTGTTTCATCCCCATTGTTTGAAAGGATAAAATCAATTTCTGCTAATGCAGTTGATGCATCTTCTTGGCTTGCCTTACGCAATTGAATCGCATCAACATCTGCAGCCATCGTTTTACCAACAAACTTACCAAATAGTAGTGCTTCAAGAACAGAGTTTGCACCAAGACGATTTGCACCATGAACAGATACACAAGAACATTCACCCGCAGCATAGAAGCCTTCGATGAATTCTGTATTGTTTTTACGAGCACGACCAGCGATATCAACTGGAATTCCACCCATAGAATAGTGTGCAGTCGCAGAAATTAAGATAGGCTCTTTAATCATGTCAAGACCTAAGAAAGTGATAGCTAATTCACGTAACTCGGGAAGCTTTGCCATAATAAGATCTTTTCCCAAATGTGTTACATCTAGAAACACTGCATCTTTTCTTGGGCCAACACCACGACCTTCACGGATCTCATTTAAAATCGCACGTGCTACAACATCTCGAGATGCTAGTTCCATAGCATTTGGAGCATACTTGTCCATAAATCGTTCACCCTCCGAGTTGAAAAGACGTCCACCCTCACCACGAGCTGCTTCAGATATTAAAACACCATTTCCAGATAATCCAGATGGGTGAAATTGTACAAACTCCATATCTTCAAGCGGAAGACCATGACGAGCAACGATAGAAAGACCATCGCCTGTATTTGCATGTGCATTAGAATTGATTTTATATGAACGTGCATAACCACCAGTTGCGAACATGACTGATTTAGCATTGAATATTACAGTTTGCATATCACGGATATTAAAAGCAACAACACCTGAAACTTTTCCATCTTTATAGATAATATCTGCTGCATACCACTCATCCCAAAACTTAACACCAGCACGATGTGCTTGCTCATAAATAGTTTGAAGTAGTGTAAGACCAGTTCTGTCTTTTGCATAACAAGCTCGAGGTGAAGATTGACCACCAAAAGGGCGTTGTGCAATCTTACCATCTGGTGTACGGCTAAACGCCGCACCCATTCTCTCAGCCCATCTGATTGTTTCAGGAGCTTTTTGACACATAAACTCAACTGCATCTTGATCTGCTAAGTAATCAGATCCTTTCACAGTATCAAATTCATGTAGCTCTATACTGTCTTTATCACTAAAAGCTGCATTAATTCCACCTTGTGCCGCACCTGAATGACTTCTTAGTGGGTGTAGTTTTGTAATAACTGCGACTTTCTTTCCTGCTTTTTGCAATTCTCTTGCTGCTGCACAACCTGCGAGGCCTGCACCAACAACGATTGCATCGTAAGTATAAATTGGAATACTCATTAAACTTCCTTCTAATTTTAGAACTTAAATAATGCTGATTATATCGTTAAAAAACTTTGGAAATATTAAACAAAAGCTTTCTGTTACTGAAGTTGAAGTTTGTTACAATTTGAGACACTAAATGAATTCTTACTTAGGAATATCTTTCATTTGAATGATTCTATTGTTACCTAATTCTTTAGTATGCTTGAGGAGTTCTTTTGCTTTTCGAATAGATTTCTCTAATGGAGCATGATTTGGTTTACTGATAAATCCACCGGTAACGCTTATTTGTATAGTTTCTTTTTCTGGAGTTGCCAACTTGATTTCTGAAATACTTTGGCGGATTAGGTCTGTATGTTTAAAGAGTTGCTCTGTTGAAGGGCGTGTGAAAATAAGGGTAAATTGGTTGTAATCACTTCTTGCAATTATATCTGTTGCTTGTTGGTGAAGAGAAATGGTATACGCTACTTTTTTTAGTATAGCTTGCGTGAATTCTTGTGAGAATGTTCTTTTAGATTTAGAAAAGTTATCAATCTCTAGTATTGTAACAGATGAGAAGTTAGTATCTTTGGGAGTTTTCCTTTCCAAATAGGCCTGAATCATACCTTTGTTGTTATGAATCTCTGTTACTGGGTCCATCATCGCTGGGTTATCAGCTATTTGCGTCTTTCTAGTCATCCTTAGTTGGATAGCGGCAACTTCTTGAGTGAAAATCTCTTTATTTTTATTAGTATCTATAGTATACAAAAACAAAATATCATTATAGATTTTTGTTAATCTTTTTTTATACCAAATAGTTGTTAAAAGTAGTAAAATAAAAATAAGAATAAGAATTTTACTGAAAATACTAAATTTTTCCTGGTCATATAAGATGTTTTTTAGTATGAGGGAGTCAATATTTGATGTAATTTGTATGAAGGAGGTATTGAGTTTGTCTTTATCTGTCTGTGTTATTTTATTTAATTCAAAATATTTTCTTGATTCTTTGTCAAAATTTTGGATTAAGGAGTATAAATGATTAAGGTCTGAAATATATTCTGTTGTATTATCTAAAAGGTATACTGATAAATAATTATATTGATTCTTGTTGTGTAGTTTATTTATATCATTGTTTAGACTTGCTATTTTTGCATTGTAAAGATAAATATTAACTTCGTTTGATATTTCCTGCTGAGTCAGTATATTTAAAAGAACAGTTTTTTGATTATTTAAATTATTTACTTTTTCATAAGAATAATATTGTTCTACTATAAATAGTAAACTTATAGTACTAAGAGTGAGGATGAATAATAAGAATATATGTAAGTTTTTAAAGATTTTATATATAGAATGTTTCATAATATAGTCCTAAAAATGGTATAATCTAAGGTATTTTATATTTTTGGTCATTAATAAACACTGAATTGTGTAATTTTTGACTATGCAAGAAGTTTAATTGAATTTAGAAAATTATTTTATATCATTGTTTGTAAGTAAACATATTGGCGATGATGGTGCTGTCATTGATGGATTTGTATATTCTAAAGATGCTTTTTTTGAGAATGTTCATTTTAAAACTGATTGGATGAGTCATGAGCAAATTGCTGCAAAGGCAATGCATGTGAATATCTCAGATGCTGTTGCTATGGGTGCTTTACCAAAGTATGCTCTTTTGAGTGTAGCAATGCCTAGTAGCATTACAAAAGAGCAGATGAGAGAACTAGCCAGAGGATTTCAAAAAGTTGCAGATGACTTTGGTATAGATATAATTGGTGGAGACACAATTAGCAATACAAAGTTAGATATAACAATAACAATCATTTCTAAGGTAAATAAGCCTTTGTTGCGTTCAACAGCAAGAATTGGTGAAGTAGTGGCTTATACTGGTAAACTTGGAAAATCACAACAAGATTTGAAAAAGCTTATGAGTAGAGGACAAATACATAAAAATTCTAAATTTGTAAATATAAAACTAAGAGATACATTTATTAAAAAGACACAAAGATTTTTGACTTCTGGTATGGATATATCAGATGGTCTTTTCAGTGATTTAAATAAGCTTTCTCAATCAAGTAATATAGGGTTTAGATTTATAAGAAAAATACCTAAAAATATTGGGTGCAGTGGCGAAGAGTATGAGATGCTTGTGTCATTTTCTAGGCGTGATATAAAGACGATGAAAAGAAGAGCAATGCAAAGCAGAACACCACTTAATATTTTTGCATATACTTCAAGAGATAAATATATAAATAGATGTAAATCGCATCATTTTTAAAGGTAGTACATGGACAGATTTTATTCCTTAGGGCATTCGAGTATAGATTTTAGGTTTAAACAAACGGCTAGGGATTTTGTTGTAGAGGAACTTCCTCTTTATGAGTTTTCTGGAGAAGGGGAACACCTCGTACTTTTTGTACGAAAGAAGAATTTATCAACTGCGGAGATGGTAGGTGTTTTTGCACGTTTTCTAGGAATTAAAAATAGAGATATTGGTTATGCTGGGCTCAAAGATAAGCATGCAATGACAAAGCAATATATTTCAATTCATAAGCAACATGAAGAGGCTCTTACTAAGTTTGAGCATGAGGGGATTAAAATTCTCTCCCAGGTCTACCATAATAACAAAATAAAAATTGGGCATTTAAAAGGAAATAGATTCTATATAAAGCTCAAAAAAGTAAATCCAACATCTGCAACTAAACTTGATGAAGCATTAAAAAATATTTCAGATAGTGGTATGCCAAATTACTTCGGATACCAGAGATTTGGTAATGATGGAGACAATCACATAATCGGTGAAAAAATTGCAAAAGGTGAAAAAAGAGAACGTAATCCACGAGTAAAAAAACTTCTGATAAATTCGTATCAAAGTCATTTGTTCAATATGTGGTTGAGCCGTCGTTTAGAAATCAATACTCTTATAAATACTTTTCAAGCAAAAGAATTAGAATCATTACTGAATATTCCAATAGATCAGCTTGAAAAAATTAAAAAACAAAAACATTACTTTAAAGTACTTATTGGTGATATAATGGAACATTATCCATATGGAAGGTTATTTGACTTTGATGGAAGTGATGAAGATTTAGAGCGTTTTAATACACGTGATATTTCTGTAACAGGTTTACTATGTGGGAATAAAGTGAGAATGTCATCAGATACAGCTGGTGTTATTGAAAAAGATTATAACGACATTATTAGTGCTGATGGAGCAAGACGCTATGCATGGGTGTATCCAACAGAAGTAGAAGGAAGATTTAATAAAGTAGAAGCACAGTATGAACTTAACTTCACTCTTCCAAAAGGCTCTTATGCTACGGTACTTATAGAAGAACTTGCTAAGAAAAAAATAAACTAAATTTAGGACAGACAACTAGATGCAAAAAAGACATATAACATCACTTATCTCGCAAAATTTTGGAAAATTCGCAAGTAAAGAGTTTCCAAAATGGTTTCAAAAAGTAGTAAATAGCTCTTATGTTGGACTTATGGGACTTGATATGAGTGATTTTCACGCTCCTAGTACATATAAAAGTTTAAATGCACTTTTTACGCGTCATTTACGTGAAGATAGAAAGTTTTCTCTTGATGGAAGTGCGTTTATTTCACCATGTGATTCATTGATTTCTGAATGTGGAACAATGACAGAGGATTATGCCTTACAGATTAAAGGAATGCGTTACAAATGTGATGATTTTATAGGGAGTGAATTTACACAAGAGGAAAAGAATGTAGTACATAATGGTACATTTTTAAACTTTTATCTTTCACCAAAAGATTATCATCGTTATCATATTCCTACAAATCTAAAAGTGCTTAAGGCTGTACATATTCCAGGAAAGTTTTATCCTGTAAATATGCCTTCGCTTAAAAAAAGATTGAATCTGTTTATAGAAAATGAAAGAGTTGTTCTTCACTGTGAAACAACATCTGGAAAGAAATTTTTTATGGTTCTTGTGAGCGCTTTAAATGTTGGTGTAATGCAAGTAAGTTTCGAACCGAAGATCCAAACAAATGCAGTTGCTACTTCACCACAAGCCTATAAATTTGAAAATGTTTTTCTAAACAAAGGCGATGATTTTGGTTGTTTTGAAATGGGATCAACAATCATCGTTATTGCTGAAAAAGGTATGTTAGATTTAGATGTATCTACTGGTAAAGATGTGAAATACGGACAAACAATCGCAAAGGTACACTAAATAGATAATAGTTCAATGGGCAGTATCTCATCACAAACAAAGCAACTTTTTCAAGATAAAGTATTATTTGAAAAAAAAATTCTTAATGTCGAAAATAATCAAGATAGGGAGGATGTTGTTAGTATATTAGCTATTAGGCTAGTGAGAGATAGCCTAAAAGAACATTTAAACTTTTTATATATAGAGAAATTTTCTGATTTCTCACTTAAACAAATTGTAAATATTGTCTTTAAAGAGATCGCAAATGAATGGGTTGACTATGCTATGCATATATTAAATTATTCAAAAAGTGCTGCTTTAGATGAATTAAGGATTCAACATAGAGTAAAGTTTCTAAAATCCTTGTCAAGCGATTATTACAATTCTTTTAAAGATACTATATTTGAAGAGATTGCAGATACATTTATAGAACTCCTAGTTCAAAATACTAAGAAAGATAAGAATAGTATTCTTATTAACGCTGTAATCAATAGTGACCTCATTCCGAATAGGAGTGTTTTAAATATTAATAGTTGGAATCAGTTAAGTGAATGTGTAAAAGTAGCTATAGACTTGAGAGGTAGTAAAAAAGTGAAGTTAGAAAACTTTGAAAGTAAATTAAAGAAAGTGAAAAAATCAATTATTTACTCTCTTTCAAAAATAAAAGATTAAGTATTAATTACTTCTAGTTTTACTAACAGTTTTCCATCTTCTTGATAAATTTCAATTTTTGTATCTATAGAAAATTCTTTTTTTAACAACACACCTTGAACAGAATGTAAAACATGAGCAAATTTTTGAAACATAGGTGCTATAACGTAATCAATATTATCTTTTTGAAGTAATTTAGCCAAACTCTCAACAGTACAGTAATAAACGCTTTTATTAATAGATCTTTGAACGATATAGTCATGCATTATATTGATATTGTTAGCGAGTGTATCTTTGTCTACCTTCTCAAGGGTATTGCTATCATGAGCACGCTGTATGTTATGTTGTATCTCTTCTTCAATGTTGTGATTGCTAGCATCCATTAAAGCGTCCAGAGTAGGACAATACTTTTTAAGCTCATGGATAAGTTCATCATTCTCAAACCTACTTGTGTCAGCATTGTATTTGTAAACTCGATCTTCAAAGTAATCATGACTGAGGGCTTTTAAAAGTTGTACGGAGATATTAAGATAAGCGAACTTATCTTCTTTGTTATTGTCGAAATCGATACCAGTGTGTGAGATAATAGGCTTAGGGCCAACATACTTAAGTTGCATAAGAAGTCCTTATTTTTGTTAGTATGTTGTTATATCGGTTAGAGTTAGTAAAACTTTAAATCTAAGTTCCAAGAGGAGTAATTAGTATAGTAGTGTTTAGTAGACTTTGTTAATCTAATGAAGTTAAGTTATAATTTTATCTATATTACACAAAGGCTATTTTCTTGCAAGACTTTTCAACAAACAAACAAAAATTCATCTTAAAGCTTTTCCCAGAAATCATGATAAAGGGTTCTTCTGCAAAACGTCAAATGATAGGACAGCTTTATAATAACCTGCTAGGTATATTTGAAAAAATAGATAAAGAGATACTAGTCAAAAAATACTCAGATAAATTAGAAGTTTTTGCACCTATGAGTGTTTTAGTAGAAGTAAAACAAAAGCTTTTAGATACTTCGGGAATCGAGCAAATACTTGAAGTACTCCAGTTTGATGATATGGATACACTAGAAAAAATAAAACTCAAAATTGGCGAACTTGTTATAGATAGTCTTAAAGATAAAACATTTGTCGTGAGAGTAAAACGTAATGGGAATCATCCTTTTACATCTATAGATATCGAAAAAACTGTTGGAGGCTATTTACTTGCGCATTCTGAGGCAAAATGTGTACAGATGAAGAATGCAGAGATAACAGTACGGATGGAACTTATAGAAAAGCAACTAAATTTTATCTCAACAAAGTATAAAGGGCTAAGTGGTTTTCCTATTGGGACACAAGGAGATATCCTTTCTCTTATGTCAGGTGGTTTTGATTCAACTGTCGCTTCTTATCTTACAATGAAGAGAGGTATTAAAACGCACTTTGTATTTTTTAATCTTGGTGGTAATGCGCATGAGATTGGTGTTAAACAGGTTGCGTTATATTTATGGTCAAAGTTTGGATCTTCACATAAAGTAAAGTTTATCTCAGTTCCTTTTGATGATGTTCTTACGGAGATTTTTCGCTCAACTCCACCAACATATATGGGTGTAGTCCTTAAGCGTCTTATGCTTATGGCATCTGAAAAAATAGCAGATGAACTTGAAATAGATGCTTTACTAACAGGGGAAAGTGTTGCTCAAGTTTCAAGTCAAACGCTGCGAAATCTTGCGTTAATAGACGAAGTGAGTAACAAACTTATTCTTCGTCCACTCTCGACAATGAATAAGCCTGAAATCATGTCTATAGCTAATGACATTGGTACCCGTCGGTTTGCAGAAAGCATGCCTGAATATTGTGGGGTTATATCTCAGAACCCTATTATTCATGGTTCTTTTAAACGTATGGAAAAGATAGCTAAGAAATTTGATTATGAAGTTTTAAATAAAGCAGTTGAAGATTCTAAACACATTTATGTACATGATATTGTAAATGATATCAACAACCTAGAAGCGGTTGAAGTAATCAAAGACTTAACTCTTGATACCTTTATTGTGATTGATATTAGAGAAGAAGCCCAATGTATTGAGACGGTCTGTGAGAGTATGATGATACCTTTTCATAAACTCAAATCTGAATTTCCTAAGTTAGATAAAAATAAAGAATACTTACTTTACTGCGAAAAAGGAATTATGAGTCAACTACATGCTCAGTATCTTAGAGATGAGTATAAATGTGAAAATGTGAGAGTATATAGACCTGATAATTCTTAGGAATTTCGACTTAATGAAAAAAATAGATGCTTAGGTCTCTATTTTTTTTATAACTGAGTAAATAATAATCTACTAGGCTGAACTTCACACTTCTACCCAAACCATGACGTAAACTAATCATATTTATCATTGAGAACAAGAAAATCATACTATTATTTTTTGTAATATCTTCCCATTGTTACTTTAACTCAGTATCATGAGATAAGTACATTAATACTCAATATTAAAATACAAAGGATACTAGATGGATATTTTGAAACGAAAATCAACAAAACTAGTCATAGCTTCTGTTCTATTGGTAGGCTTAAGTACAGTCTCTCTTGCAAAAGAAAAAGTGTATACTTGGAAATTAGCAACAACTTGGGGACCGACACTTTCACCATTTATTGATGCACCAAAGAACATGGCTAAGATGGTAAAAGAGATGTCAAATGGCAGATTAATTATTAGAATTGATGCTTCAAACAAGCATAAGGCTGCATTTGGTGTTTTAGATATGGTTAAGGGTGGTCAGTATGATATGGCTCATACTGCTTCATATTATTGGAGAGGTAAAAATATTGCTTTACTCCCTTTAACAACGATGCCTTTTGGAATGACAGCACCTGAACAATATGCTTGGTTCTACCAAGGTGGCGGAATGGAACTTATGCAAAAAGCATATAAACCTTATAAGGTTTTATCTTATCCGGGTGGAAATACTGGAAATCAAATGGGTGGATGGTTTAGAAAAGAAATCAAATCACTTGATGACCTAAAAGGTCTTAAGATGAGAATTCCTGGATTTGCCGGTGAAGTTATGGCTAAGCTAGGTCTTGCTGTTACAAACGTTGCTCCGGGTGAATTATATACTTCTCTTGAGAGAGGCGGTTTAGACGCACTTGAATGGGTTGGGCCTGGAATGGATATCAAAATGGGTTTCCACAAGATAGCACCGTACTACTATACTGGTTGGCATGAGCCAAGTACAGAGTTACAGTACTTAGTAAATACGAGAAAGTTTAATAAGCTTCCTAAAGATTTACAGGTTATCTTAAAAACTGCGATGAGAGTAAGTGCTTATGATATGTATATACAAAATTATGCAATGAGTGCTGATGCATGGTCAAAAATAGCTACTGATTATCCAAACGTTCAAATCAAAACTTTTCCAAAAGAAGTTATGGATGCAATGAAAAAAGCGAACAAAGAGCTTAGAGCGGAAATGAGTAAAAAGAATCCACAGTTAAAAGAGATTTTAGATTCACAAGAAGCTTTTCAAAAGAAAGCTAGAGAGTGGACGATTATGTCTGATTACCGTTACTTAAAAGATAATCTCGAATAGAAATAGAATCCCTTCTTTAGGGGATTTTTTTATCTCATGATACATCACTTGAGTATAAATTGTTATATTCATAGACTTATCACAAATACATAAAGGAAATTAAGTTGTTAAAAATTGAAAATTTATTTAATAAATTTGCAGATATCTTAGGAGTCATTACCTCAATCGCTATGGTTCTCATGATTATGAATGTATTTTATGATGTTATTACAAGATATGTTTTTAGAGTCAACAGTATCGCAATGCAAGAAATGGAGTGGCATCTGTTCTCAGTTGTAATTTTAATAGGTGTAGCGTATACACTTAAAGAAGATGGACATGTAAGAGTTGATATTATTTATGATAAGTTTTCCTACAGAAAAAAAGCGGTCATAAATATGATCGGGGTAGTTATAGCTATATTACCAATTTCGCTACTTGTTGGATTAAGCTCTATAGAAAATGCAACGGAAGCTTATATAGCAATGGAGCAAAGTGGTAATCCCGGTGGATTAGAATATAGATGGGTAGTTAAAGCGTTAATTCCTCTTTCATTCTTAATGTTAATTATCACTTCAATAGGTTTTTTTATCAAAAATTTAAATATCTTTAATGGCTTACATGGTCATGGTACTAATGAAAAAAGGCCTTTAGTATGATTGGTATTTTAATGTTTTTTACAGCACTTTTTATGTTGCTGTTTGGATTTCCAGTTGCATTTACATTTGCCGCTGTCTCGGTGTTATTTGGTCTCCTAGCCGGAGTAACTGAAATATATATGTCTGGTGGTTTTGATGCTGGAATGATTGCTGGTTTGAGTGAAGGATTAGCTGAGGGTATAGCAATGTTTGACTATATGCCTTATAGGATTTTTTCAATTCAGCAAAATACAATTTTAATGGCTATTCCAATGTTTATCTTTATGGGGATCATACTTCAAAAAACAGGTCTTGCAGAAAAACTTCTAGAATCTATGGGTTTTTTGTTTGGAGAGATTCGAGGAGGTATAGCTATTTCTACCGTTTTAGTTGGTTCACTTTTAGCAGCATCTACGGGTGTTGTTGGTGCTTCTGTGGTTGCAATGGGAGTAATTTCACTCCCTGTTATGATGAAGTACAAATATAAAACAGAATTAGCTACGGGAACTATTTGTGCATCTGGTACACTTGGTCAGATTATTCCTCCCTCTATTGTACTTATTATTCTTGGAGATGTTTTTCAGGTTCCTGTTGGCGATTTGTTTCAGGCTGCTGTATGGCCCGGTCTTACTCTTGTAGGTTCATATATAGTGTACATACTGATTATTTCATATCTTAAAAAAGATATTGCACCTGCAATTCCCGTAGATGCATCTCGTGGTAGTAAAGCTAAGCAAGTACAAAAAGCTCTCATTGATATTATTCCTTCTTTAGCACTGATTATATTAGTTCTTGGTTCTATTTTTGGAGGTATTGCAACTCCTACTGAATCTTCAGCTGTTGGATCAGTAGGTGCTATGTTTTTAGCCTTAATATATAGAACTTTTTCATTTGCAATGGTTAGAGAAGCGGCATTAGAGTCTGTAAAAATAACTTCAATGGTATTTGGTATCTTGATAGGTGCTACTGCATTCTCTATGGTTTTTTCATACACTGGTGGAGAAGAAATAATAGCAGAGTTTATGACTAATTTACCCGGTGATGATAAGATGGCATTTATTATTTTTACTATGCTTGTTGTTTTAGTTTTAGGATTCTTTATTGATTTTGTTGAAATTTCATATATTATAATTCCTATATTGGTACCAATCTCTGAAGTCTTAGGAATAAATCCAGTGTGGTTTGCGATTTTAATCGCTATGAATTTACAAACCTCATTCTTAACACCGCCATTTGGTTTTTCTCTTTTTTATCTAAAAGGGGTAGCTCCAAGTTCTGTAAGTACAATGCAAATATATAAAGGGGTTGTTCCTTTTATTATCATTCAGGTTATTGTATTGTTAGTATTAGCATTTTTTCCAAGTTTTTTCGGAATCTCAGCATCTTTATAAGGTATAACTAAGAGCGAGAAAGCTCTTGGTTATACGTTGAATCTAAAGTGCATAACGTCGCCGTCTTGCACTATGTACTCTTTTCCTTCTAGTCTCATTTTTCCAGCGTCTTTAGCTTTGTTTTCACCTTGACATTCAATGTAGTCGTTATAAGCAATAACTTCTGCACGGATAAAACCTTTTTCAAAGTCATTGTGAATAGCAGCGGCAGCACGTGGTGCAGTTGAGTTTTGTTTGATTGTCCAAGCACGAACTTCTTTAACACCCGCGGTAAAGTAGCTCATAAGACCAAGTTTAGCAAAACCTTTATGGATAATCTGCTCAAGCCCTGATTCTTCCACACCTAAGTCAGTTAAAAACTCTTGTGCTTCATCATCTTCAAGACCGATAAGCTCTTCCTCAACTTTAGCACAAAGCTTAATGAGCTCACAGTTATTTTTTGCTGCATAGTCTTTAAGTAAAGTTACATATTCATTATCTTCTAAAAGACCATCTTCATCAGTATTTGCACCATACATAATCTCTTTATCCGTTAAAAAACGAACTTCTTGGTTAAGTTGTCTGTAGTCGTCACTATCTGCTTGCTCAAAATTTCTTGCTAGGTTACCATCAGCTAAGAACTCTATAAGCTCATTCGCCATATCTAGTGAACTTTGAGCTTTTTTATCAGCCTTCGCTTGTTTTTTAAGTCTGTCTATCCTATTGGATAAAACTTCGATATCCGCTAAGATAAGTTCACCTTCAATAATCTCAACATCACGAAGTGGATCAATACTTCCTTCGTTATGTACGATGTTTTCATCATCAAAACATCTAACGATTTGAAGTATAACTTCTGTTTCTCTAATAGTCGAAAGAAACTTGTTCCCAAGTCCTTCACCCTTACTTGCACCTTTAACAAGACCTGCAATATCAACAAAATCAAGTGTAGAGTATTGAATCTTTTCAGGATTAACAATTTTTGCTAACTCTGCTAACCTTTTATCAGGAACAGGAACTACCGCTTTATTCGGTTCTATCGTACAAAATGGATAATTTGCTGCTTCTGCATTTTGCGCTTTTGTTAGTGCATTGAAAGTTGTTGATTTACCTACGTTTGGAAGTCCTACTAAACCAATCGATAATCCCATTTATTTCTCCGATATATATTAATATTTTTATGTATTTTAAGCCCATAATTAAGGCTTTTTTAGCTGTTTTTAATGTTTACGTTAAACTATACTAGAAACACTTTTGCATCTCTGTATAAAATTAGAAAATATAACATTAGACATTAAGTCCATTTATTAGATAATGAGACAGTTAAGATAAGTGGAATTATACTAAATAAACCTTAATAACATAAAATGCTATAATCTATAAAGACACTTTGGAGTACTCATGAAAAAAATTATCGGTTTTGCTATTATCCTACTTGGAATATTTTTAGAATTTATGTGGTTAGGTATATGTTTTGGAAGTATAATTATTGGAATACTTCTTTTAATATTTGCACCACGAATATTGTTTTTCCCTTTCAACTTCTTCTTAGTTCTTGGTGTAGTGACTATGAGTGGTAAAAATTATAAGTACTATGCTAATTACAAAAGAGATGGAAACTATAGTTATAATACTCATAATAATTATTCCAAAGCACAACCATCATTCAACAACATGGATAGATACTATAAGATATTAGAATCTTCTGCAAATGATTCACTTGAAAGTATCAAAAAGAACTACAGAAGACTTATGAAAGAATATCATTATGACTCTATTGCAAGTAAAGGTTTGCCAGAAAATATGCTGAAATTTGCAGAAGAGAAGACTAAAGAGCTAAACGAAGCATATGCCGCGATTAAAAAAGAAAAAAAAGGTTAATATTTAACAATATGATAAGTTACGATTATCCACTCTTTAGGCCACCAGCAGAAGCAGACAACATAATAATTCAAGTAACTTTAGGCTGTAGTTACAATAACTGCTCGTTTTGTTCTATGTACAAAACTAAAAAGTATCAAGAGAGAAGTTTAGAAGATATATGTAAAGACATTGATAATCTAGCAAAATCATATCCAACAGCACATAAAATATTTTTAGCTGATGGGGATGCTCTGGCTTTGCCAATGAACACTTTACTTGCAATCTTGAAATATTTACAGAACTCATTTTCTAAACTAAGACGTGTATCAACGTATGCCTCTGCTCAAAAATTTAGTTGCACAGTGATTTAAGAGTAAATGGAAATCAGAATTTAGACACTTTGTTCTCATAGATTTTAAAAATACGATTTCAAATTTTTTTGTTCCAAAACTCCTAAGGGTTTATGTGAATTCTCAATTTAGACTTTTTGAACACTTTGTGGAACACATAAAACTGGTTATTGCTATTTGTGTTCCAAAAATAAGACTTTAATGCTCATGTTCCATATCGAGAATCTCATGAACACCTTCATCAGATAATTGTTCTAATCCTAAAACTTTTCCAGAAATTCTAAGTGCAACTCCAGCTAACTCATGGTTTGCATTAAGTGATGCAAACCCATCCTCAATACTCTCAACAATCCAAACAACTCCTTCTTCTTCACCATCTAGCTCCATCCCAACAGCGATATCTTCAAAAAGTTCACTCACTGGTTCTCTAACCATTAAAGACTCTTTAAATTCTCCAAAAGCTTGCTTATGGCTTAGCAAAAGATTAAAGCTATCCCCTATACTCTTCCCTTCAAGCTCATCTTCTAGAGCTTGAAAAATCTGTCCATAAGAGCCATGAGCATACATTAGCTCATCGCTTTCATCAAGAAAGGTACCATCTTTACCTTCCATTTTCAAAGATATAGACACAAGTGTATTTTTTGTAATTTTTTCCATATTAACTTCTTTATTAAATTTAGTCGCAATTCTATCAAAGAATACTTTATTTTTTTGTTCAATAGTAATATTACTTTCAAATATACTATTGCAGTTAATTTGCATTTATATTAATATAAAAAGATTGTAAAAATAGATAGTAATACTTTATATATGGAATATATGTATGATATTATTCATAAATAAAAATCAATATTAGAGATTATTAAAATTTACAAATGCAAATCACTTGCGTTAATAGACTTTTTTGGTTATTATTGTATTTCGTAAGTTACTCCTTGGGGGTTTATTGCCTAAACCCCCTTTAAATACAATTCCAAATTTCTTAGGATTAAAATGAAAAAGCAACTTTTTATACTCGTAGTAATAATAGCTACAACTTCACTTTATGCAAAACTAAACATCATTGTAAGCATTGTCCCTCAACAAACATTTGTTGAAAGAATCGGGGGTAATAAAGTTAATGTTACCACTATGGTTAAACCAGGGAGCGATCCACACTCTTATGAACCAAAACCATCACAGATGATTGCTATCTCAAAAGCGAATATCTATTTTCCTATAAAGATAGAGTTTGAAAATGCTTGGTTACAACGATTTAAAGAACAAAACTCCAAGATGGAATTTATCCAGATGACAAAAGGTATTGAGTTTATAGATATGCCCAAGCATGGAAACTTAGAAGCTACAAAGGCTGAAAAAAAATTACCTTATAAATGGGCTGGCCTATTTAAACTTTTAAAAGGGGAATACACTTGGAGCTTTGATAAAGTGAATGGAAAGTATGCTGATTCTAAAATGAGATTTTTAATGATAAAGGCTCAAATGAAAAGTGAAAATCTTATAGAGTCTTATAAAGAGGA
>NZ_JBLHOE010000059.1:0-21338 GCF_047622445.1 Sulfurimonas sp. | reverse complement strand
CTATACTAACATGCGCGTTACTTACTACAGAGCCCAATGAAAAGATAGCAAGTCTTCATGATCGTATGCCTGTTATTCTTGAATCACATCAATGGGAGTTGTGGCTTGATCATAAAAGTAGCTATAGTGAGCTAAACAGACTCTTTGTCCCTCTCCCAAGTGATAAAATAACATACTATTCTGTGAGTCAATGGGTTAATAGCGTCAAAAATGATGGCATAGAATGTATTACTGAGAATCTAGAGACAGAACCTAGACAAGGGACGCTTTTTTAAACTCAAATCCAAAAAATTATG
This sequence comes from Sulfurimonas sp., assembly GCF_047622445.1. Lineage (GTDB taxonomy): Bacteria > Campylobacterota > Campylobacteria > Campylobacterales > Sulfurimonadaceae > Sulfurimonas. Next base: position 21,042 of record NZ_JBLHOE010000059.1, on the reverse strand, counting down.
TGTGTTTGTATTTTCTGATAAATATCTATACGCTATACTGTTTTATTAAACAAACACTTAGCACACAAAGTGCATAGAGAAGCACACAAGGAAAAATTAAATGACATTACTAAAAGAAACGCCTGAGAATATAGAACAGTTGGTAAAGCAAGCTGGTTTAACGAATGACTGGAAAGCGCGTCTTTCAGCACTAGATGAGTTAAAAAAATATGATTGTCCTCAGTCACGAGATGTAATTTTAAGCTTAGCTTTACATGATAGGGTGTACAAAGTTAAAGAAGCGGCTTTTAAAGCTACAAAGGTACTTGGTATACAAAGAAATGGTAAACCCATAGCTCTTGGAAAAAAGAATATTGGCTATAAATTAAAAGATTTTATAAAGGTATTTTTGAAGATAAAGAATGACAGAGGAATGGATAACTTAAATTTAACTATTTTTAAAGAAACTCTAAAAATAGTTAACCCTGAAATGTATGATGTGATGGAGTTTGAGAAGAAGAATAAATTTGATTCATGGATTAAAACATCTTACAATTGTTTACCTAAAAAATAGATAGAAATAAATATATATACGATAAAAAAAGGATAACAAACTATGAACCCATCTAATAAAGAGATGCAACTACGTAAAAACTGTCAACTCTATGCCTATGTACTGGTGTCACAAGATAAAGAGATTCCAGAAGAGATACAAGACAGCATAGACTCTTATGAATACATAATGAACTGTGTAGAAGAACTCTCTGCTGAACTTAAAAGTTTAGATAGCGATACTTTTGATAGAATTGTAAATAACACAGAATTATTAGAGGCACGTGAACTTGCGTACTGGTGGGAGATGCGAGAAGAGGCAGATAGGCTTCATAAATCTTTATCTTCAGATGTATAGATAGCGAATCTTTTTTACTCTCATTTAACCTATTTTTTACAAAATTTAGGTTATCCTCTCATATAAATAATTAATAGGTTTTTAAATATATGAAAGTAGTAACTGGTGTAGTTGGAAATGATATTCATGTTGTTGCAAATAGACTTATAGAACTCTCCCTTGATGCGAGAGGTTTTGAAGTCTTTAACCTTGGTGTAAATACCTATCTTGAAGAGTTTTTTGACGCAGCGGTTGAAACGCAAGCAGACATTCTTCTTATCTCTTCACTTAACGGTGAAGCTGAAGGCTGGGCTAGAGAGGTTAAGTTTTTAAAATCAAAGTATAAGTCTCTTGATAATATTGTAATGATGATAGGTGGAAACTTAGTTGTTGGTACTGCAGCAGCAGAAGATATAGTGCCTCGATATCAAAACTATGGTTTTGATTTGGTGTTTCACCAAGTAGATCTTAACACTGGCCTTGATACCTTAGAAAAATACCTACAAGAAAGAGATGCTTCATGAGTTTACTACAAGAAGAAAGAGAGATTATTCTTAAAAACGAGTTTGTAGAGGCTTTTGACTTTGCTGAAGTTGAAGAGTTTGTAAAAAATGCGGATAAAGAACTTTTTATATCACATCATTTTGCACAAAAGAAAAAAATGCTTGTACAGCCTCGTGGTGGATTCCCAACATATGAAAAACAATTTGCACTCAATGAGTTCTTTGTAAAGGCAAATGTGGATGTACTTCCTCTAACAATTGACTCTAACACAAGACTTAATGACTACGCTACAGCGAAAAAGATGCTTCGATTAAGTGAAGAGAGCGAAAAAGATATGCTAAATGGCTATCCTCTTGTGAATCACGGATATAGAACTACAAGAAAGATGATTACTCACTTCAACAAACCAGTAAGTCTACGTCATGGAACTCCTGATGCACGACTTTTAATTGAAACAGCAATAGCTTCTGGAATATTTGAAATTGAAGGTGGACCGATTACCTACCTTTTACCGTACTCAAAAAATTTTCCACTGGATAAAGCTTTTCTTTACTGGAAATATGTAGAAAAAGTATGTGCGAACTACTCAAAACTAAACTTACCAATAAACAGAGAATCCTTTGGTCCACTTACTGCGACTTTAGTTCCACCATCTATCACTATCGTTATTCAACTCCTTGAGATGCTTCTTTCATTAGAGGAGGGTGTTAAGTCATTCTCTGTTTCATTTTCTCAAACTGGATCAATGAATCAAGACATTGTGATGGGTGCAGTTATCAAAAAAATGGCAAAGCACTATGCAGAAGAAATTAACTGTGGTGATGCTGTCGTAAACCTTGTATATCATCAATGGATGGGTGCATTTCCAACTGATAAGAAGTTTGCCGAACAGCTAATAAGCATGTCGACAGTAATTGCGGCTATGGTCGGAGCTGATAAAATCATTACAAAAACAAGAGAAGAAGCTTCTGGGATTCCAACAAAAGAAGCAAATGCTGAGACTGTTGCAAATACACAATACACCCTTCGAATTTTAAATGGTTTACCTAATGTTGTAGATAAAGAAGAAGAAGAGATACTAACTCTTGAAGTACAAGCTATTATGGAAGCGGTATTTAATGATCCAGCTGACACACTTTGGAGAAAAGTTTTTAACTCTATTAAAAATGGAATTATTGATGTCCCTTTTTCACCTCACATTATCAATCACAATGAAATGATTACAGTAAGAGATGCAAAGAAAAACATAAGAATCATTAAGCGTGGTAATGTACCTATTCCAGATAAATGTTTTGAGTATGAAAAAGCACAATGTGATTTAACAAAGGATAATACCTCAATAGTGAACGATATTATCCACGATATAGGGATTATGCAATGGTAAATAAATTATCTATAGATGTTGGAAGTACCTATTTTAAAGTAGCAACTGGGGCAAGTATAGAGCAACACTTTCGGGATTTCAACAAAGAAATTTTCGATGATTTAAATCACAAATGTGGTGAACTCATTAGTAAGTATAAAAAAGAAGATGTATATATTTGTTCTTCTGCAAATGGTGGGCTTAGTACACTTATCATAGGTATTACCGATTCATTCTCTCTTAAGTATGCTAAGAATATTGCTTTTAATTCTGGTATAAATATTATAGATACTATCATTTATCAAAATATTGAAGAGTATTCTATTCCCAGTGAACAAGTAGATGTAGTTATTGTTGTTGGTGGGATTGATTCAACATCAAATATTTTTGGTAATTCACTATATAGTTATCTAAATAGTTTAAACTACTCAAACATAGTATTTGTAGGGAGTTCACAAGATGCTCCTTCGTTAGAAAAGAATATTAATGACCTAGTCGTTTTACCAAATATTATAGATAACAAGCTTCATATTGTGGAAGAAAGTCTAAAATCATATCTTACAAATTTATATCAATTAGATATTATGGGTAAAGAAGATATTAAATCTCTTTATGACATTACTTCAAATCAAATATATTCTACTCCTTACATAGTAAATAAAACATTGCCTTTGATAGATGCAAATTTTTCTGTAGTTGATCCATTCATTCTTATAGATATTGGTGGAGCTACTACTGATATTCACTATTCAAAAGATTTAGTGGATGAGAATATTGTTACCAATAATGAATATGACAGATTAGTATTTAAAAAACTCGGTGTTTATAAGTCTAAAGAGTCGTTAATCTTCACAGCTAAAAATAATGAGTTTACGTATGAACTTTTAACACACCTAAAGGTTACAGAATATATTTTTGAAGAAACTTCTGAAAAAGCTACAAAAATTTTAATGCAACTCGCTATATTTCTTGTTCTTTGTAAAATGTCACACTATAAACAGACTTACATCAACTTGAAATTATTATCAATAAACTCCATTGTATTGACAGGTGGTATTACAAAAGTATTGTCAGATGATGAAGTTGAAGATATTATTTCATTTTTTTACCAAAAGATACTAAACTCTAAACATAATCCATCTATTGTCATGGATCACAACTATGACATATGGACACTAGGAATCACTAATAAAGGATAAATAATGTCAATCAACAGTATAAGAACTTTAATCGAACGTGCTAATAGAACCCATAGTGAGAAGATAGCTTTAGTTCTTGATAATCGTAGCATTACTTATGGTGAACTATTTACTCACGTTAATCAGATTGCATACTACCTTCAAGAATTGAATCTACCTCAAGGTTCAAGAATTGGAATTTATTCGAACAAATCAATCGAGCAGGTCATTGCCATTCTTGCAATTTTATCTACTGAGTACATTTTAGTACCACTAACAAAACTTCTTAAGAACGAACAAGTTGAATATATTATAAATGACTGTCATATTGAATGTATCATAACAGACAAACTCCTTAGTATAAAAGAGATGGATTTTAGTGGTCATATTATTTCATATGAAACGACGAGTGAGGAAACTCCTTCTTTTACTGAAATATATAAATACTATAACAAGCCCTATGTTTGTGACATAAGTGGTCATTCCAATGCGCTCATAACATACTCTTTTGGTCTAGAAGGATTACCAAAGGGAATTGTAATTTCACATAGAAATCTTATCGATTCCGCTCGTGTAGTTTCCAAATATTTAGAATTACAAGAAGATGATGTTATCTCTGGAATTTTAATATTTAACCTAGACTATGGACTTAACCAAATATTTTCCTCAATGTATAAAAAAGCGACCTTGGCACTTCACCGTTTTATACTCGCAGAAGATTTTTTAAATCATCTCATCAATGATAAAATCACAGTACTCCCTTTAATGCCTATAAATCTAACACAAATATTTGATGAAGATATGCATAGGTTACCAAGTGCGGAACTCTTTACGAATGTCAGAACTATTACATCATCAGGTGGCAATGTTACAAAGAAAATGGTTCAAGATTGTAAAAAGCTTTTTACAAATGCTGCATTTTATTCCATGCATGGACTTACAGAAGCATTTCGTTCAGCATACTTAGACCCCGCTCAAATAGAGATACGACCAGACTCAATAGGAAAAGCAATTCCGGATGTTGAGCTTTATGTTATTAACAAAGACGGGCAAGAATGTAAACCAAGGGAAGTAGGGGAGTTAATTCACCGTGGAGGATACATCTATAGAGGTTTTTGGAATGCACCTGAACAAAATGCCTTAAGATTTAAATCAATCCAAATACTCAAAAATATTATAAACTTAGAAGGACACTTAAGAGATGAAATAGTTGTAGCGACTGGCGATAATGTATATAAAGACGAAGAAGGTTATTTATACTTTGTCTCAAGAAGTGATGATATGATTAAAACAAGAGGTTTTAGAGTCTCGCCATTAGAAATAGAGTTAGTTGTAGAAAAAAATATTCCAAAAATAGATAAGAGCGCAGTTTTTTCTATAGAGAATGAAGCGATAGAAGAGGAAATTGTTATGGTTTATACAGCTAACGCTGAACTTTCAAAAAAAGAAATACTTTTTGAACTCAAAAAGCATTTAGCTTCATATATGATACCAAGTAAAATTATCTATAAAAGATCACTTCCCCTCATGCAAAGTGATAAAACTAGGGTAAACAAAGAAGTGTTAAAAAAAGAACTAGAACTCTAAAATTAACTGCTTTTGATTTGTTATCGGTTTAGATAAAATCTCTTTATCCACTCCAGCAATAAGTGCAAAGTGAAAGCTATTTTGTTTTAGGATGTCAATTATATGGTTTCTATTCTTATAGATAAATACGTTTTCATTTTTTATTCCATCTATTGGAAATGGAATGATATAAATTGATTTTGCCCATGAAGCATTCTTTTGTAAAAAATTTATTTCTAGATCTATTAGTTGAGTATTTGATTCAAATATCAAAACCTTATCACTTGTTCCAAACTCTTTAATCTCAAAATTTTTGTTTGTAAAAACTGCTTCAAAGTGCTCTATGGCTATAAATTTGTTTAATTTATAATTGATCTTTAAACTTTTATAGAGGTGAAGTAACTCTTCAAGATAAGGCATGAAAAACGGTGAAATAGACTGTCTTTCATAAAATATATTGTCATAAATAAAAGAAGTCTCAAATAGTGTTTGTTCTATGATCGTGATAGATTCTACTTCACTTACACCTAGCTTCTGAATATCAGTAAATATATTTTCATCGCTCATTGAAGGGCAAAAAAGTAGGATAGCCTTATCTTCTAAATTTTCTAACTGTTTGTAAATAGACTTTGCATCTCCATATACGGGGATACAATTAGAATCTGTAGAAACTTGCAGAGCTAATTTCAAGATAATTTCATTGCATGAATATACACGAACATTTTTTTCGATGAGTCGAAAGCGTAAAAGTCTTTTAAGTGCATCTTCACAGCTATCTACCTTTATCCAGGCAATTTCTGTATCGCTTATTTGTGTGGGTTGATCAAAAATCACACCATAAGCACCTGCATTTACAGCATCTTCTATCATTTCTTTCTCAAAAGCCACAAAAAGATCACCTCTTTTTACATGCTTAAGATTAAAAACAATATTTTCAAATTTTTTTACAAAGGGGTCGTTTTTTAATTCTCCATTTGTAAGAGCAAGGATATTTTCAATTCTCATCCAATCGGTGTTCCTGCCTTTTTAGGTTTTTCCGGTCTCACTAAACATAAACCATCTTCATCTTTAGCTGCAAGAAGCATACCTTCGGACATCATTCCCATAAGTTTTGCAGGTTTTAAATTTGCTACTACACAAACTTGAGTCCCGATGAGAGATTGGGCAGAATAAAACTCTTTGATTCCAGCAACAACTTGACGGTTACTTCCTTCCCCTAAATCTACTTGGAGTTTTAAAAGTTTTTTACTTTTAGGAACTTCCTCAGCTTCAACTACAACACCAATTTTAAGTGATGTTTCAAAAAATTGACCAATCTCTATAAGATTATCATCTTCTTGTTTTTTAGCATTAAGATCTTCTTTCATTTTATCGTTAGGTTTGTCATCAGGCATAGCTTGTGGAGCTTCTTCCATTAAAGGTTCTTCAACGCGTGGGAAAAGTGGAGGAACTTTTTTTATATTAAATGTTTTTAATAAGTTTTTCCCTAAAACTAGGTCTTTGTAGCTGTCATTATTTATCTCAAAGTTAAGTGCATCTGCAATAATATTTGTAGTTTTAGGCATTACAGGGTGAAGCATGATAGCAGCTTTTGCTAAAATATTTGCTACAAGTGCAACTGTTGCAAGAGCTTCATCCTCTTTACCTTCTTTCATTTTTGCCCATGGCTCATAACCCGTTATTGCGCCATTACCTATAGCAAATAATTTCCAAAGTTCTTCAAGGTAACGGTGTGTTTGCATTTGTTGCATAAATCCATCAAGGTTTCCAAGAGCCTCATTCATTGCATCTAATTCTTTTGAATGGTATTTCTCAACATCTTTAGAATCTATCTCAAACTCAGAATATTTTCCGCTCATACCAATGATACGGTTTAGTAAATTACCAAGATCATTACTCAGCTCAGAATTAATTCTGTCTATAAATGCACGTTGAGAAAAATCTCCATCTTGACCAAAAGGAACTTCTCTAAGCATAAAGTATCTAAGATTCTCTGCACCATAAGCATCAGCAACTATCTTTGGTGCTATAACATTACCTTTAGATTTAGACATCTTTTCACCATCTCTTGTCCACCAACCATGCGCACCAATAGTTTTTGGAAGAGGTAAATCAAGACTCATTAAAAATGCTGGCCAATAGATAGCATGAAAACGAAGAATATCTTTACCAACAAAATGTGTACTTGCTGGCCAATAATCCATATTTGCCTCATCATTACCATAACCAAGTGCTGTTATATAGTTGAGTAGGGCATCTAGCCATACATACATCACATGCTTGTCATCATTTAATGATTCTGGCATTTTAACACCCCAAGTAAACGATGTTCGAGTTACAGAAAGGTCACGTAAACCACCTTTAACAAAGTTAATTACTTCATTTGCACGAGAACGAGGTAGAATAAAATCTGGATTATCTGCATAATGTTTTAAAAGTGCATCTTCATATTTTGAGAGTTTAAAGAAATAACTTTCTTCTTTAATAATGCTAGTAGTTCTTCCGCAATCAGGACAAAACTCGCCATCCTCTAATTGTGTTTCAGGAAAAAACGTTTCACAACTCACACAATAGTGACCTTCATAGAAGTCTTTATATATATCGCCCTTAGCGTACATTACTTCAAAAGCTTTTTGAACGCCTTTTTTATGGTCAGCGTCAGTAGTTCTAATAAATTTATCATAACCTATTTCAAAATCATCCCAAAGATCTTTAAATGTAGCAGAAATCTCATCTGCAAATTCTTGAGTGGGCTTGTTATTTTTTTGAGCTGATTCTTCAATCTTTTGACCATGTTCATCAGTTCCAGTTAAAAAGTATGTATCTTCACCTTTTAGTTTTTCATATCTTGCCATAGTATCTGCGATAAAGGTAGTATAAGCATGACCAATGTGTGCTTCCCCATTAACGTAATAGATAGGTGTTGTTATATATTTGCTCATTTAAAAAAAATCCTTATTTTGTTTAATTGTTAAAATTCGAATCCGCCAGTATCGCCCTTAGACATACTGCCATATACTGACTTTATATAGTTGGTTCTTAACTCACAGTTTAAAAAGTGTTCACAATCGCTACAGCTTTTCATAGCTTTTTGGACTTGACACTCTTGAAGCTTGACTAGCATCTCTTCTAGGTGAAGTTTAAACTTATCTTTAGGTTTAGCTATTTCTTGCATAAACTTCTTTTACTCTTGCTATCTCATAATTTGAACCAAAAAAGCAAATTGCCGTGTCATGAATATGAGCACAACCCAATGTCATTAAGTCTTTTGTGCCATCTACCGCACCACCACCAGATTTTTCATATATAAAGGCAAAAGGGAAAACTTCAAAAAGACGTCTAAGTTTACCTTCTGGTTTATCAGATGTACCAGGATAAGAAAATAAGCCACCACCCTTAAGAAGGATTTGGTGAAGATCTGGAACCATTCCGCCAGAGTATCTTAAACGATAACCCTCAGCAAAGAAACTATCTACCATTTCTTTATGATAAGGAGCCCAGTTTTGTTGTGTTCCACCAGGCGCATTAATCTTACCTTTTTCATTTAGACGAATCTCTTTAACAAACTCAAATTCGCCAGCTTGAAGTAAATAAAGCTTCGTTTTGTTCTCAGCAAAAACCATTTCAACACGAGGACCATAGACAACATAACATGCTGCAACCATATTCTCAGCACCGAAATTGTTTTCATATATACCAAAAATTGATCCAACACTAAGGTTTACATCTACTAAAGAAGAACCATCAAGTGGGTCGTATGCTATAAAATATTTTGCATCTTTTCGAAATACCTCTTCATGCTCTTTTTCTTCACTAGCAATAGTGTTAATAGAAGTAACTCTTGAAAATTCTTCTTCAATAATCATATCACATTGAATATCTAGCTGAAGTTGTGTCTCGCCAGAGCTATTTTCTAGCTGTGAATACCCTATATCTTTTACGTCTATCGCATCTTTAATTCTTATAGCAGTTCTTTGAATTGCGTCAAATACATCTCTCATTTACACTTCCTTTGCATTTTCTAATATCCATGAAATAACTTCATCTGGATTGTTTAAGTCTAAAATATCTACCTCATTTGGTAAGCTATACTCAGATATATTAATACTGTCATCTATTGCTAAAGCATCCATATATGGGAAATAATCACTATCAAGCGAATTTCTAAATATACTAATACGTGGCAATGCTAAACTCTTCAAACCTTCAACAAGTAAAATATCGAAATTATCGAAAAGCCTAATCATCTCGTCTAAATTTTCACTTTTTTTAGAAAAGTATGTAGTCCTTGTGGGCGATGTAACTATAACCTCCGCACCTGTGTTTGCAAACTTATAGCTATCTTTACCTTCAACATCAAATCTAGCTTTATCTGAAGGGTCATGCTTAACTATTGCAACTTTTTTATCGTACTCATTTATGAGTTTTCTAGCAACCTTCAATATCAGTGTTGTTTTTCCACTATTTGATGGTCCAGTAAATGCAACTGCTAATCTTTTTTTCAATTTTTATCTTTGTGTTAAAATTTAATTGATTATACAAAAGAGTCATTAAAAAAATGTTTAATAAGCTATAATTCTTTTTATAATTTTATAGGATGTGATTTGAAAATACTTTTATTGGGCCTAGCTACAACACTTTTTATTTCAGGATGTGCTACAAAAAATGCTTTTAGCAAGCTAAACATGGGAACAGAACAAGAAGTAGCGGTTGAAAATACAAGGTGTGCAAAACTAATAACTGAAGATAGTGTAGGCGGTATATTTTCTGCAGTTTATTTAAACAATATTTACAAAGATATGGATCAAAAAACTCAAAATTTCTATATTTCTACATATATAAAAAAAAGCGATATAGATCTAGATATAAAACTTAACGGCAAAAAACCTCTTACTATAACAAAACTTCCTAGTTTAAATAAGTATTCGCACTTACTAAGCACAAGCAATGAGTGGACGAAAAACTATGAGGTAATATTTATGAAAACTAAAAGTTCAAATATTAACCTTTCGATCGATAGCGGTCAGTTTTCTTCGGGTCTGTTAAAGTATTCAAAAGATTTACAATAGACACTTCTTCACCGAGTATTTTTTTATAGATTACATAATTAGAAAGTACACGCTTACCATATTCTCTACTTTCTCTATTTGACATTAGTTCCATACTTAAAAATGGCTCGTATTTCCCTTTTCTAAATGTTTTTGCCTTGAGATGCTTTCTTAAAAAACCTAATCCTCCATTATAAGCATATGCAGTAAAAAGAGGGTGGTAAAAGGTTTTATTTAACCATTCAAGATGCTTTAGAGCGTATCTAATATTGTAACTTGGTTGAAACATGTCATCATATGATTTTATAGGATTTTTCATTCGTGTGCTTAAATCATCTGTTACAAAAGGCATGATTTGCATCAAACCAAGAGCAAAAGAACGTGAAAGAGCAGCTGGAATAAGATTACTTTCTTGACGCATCAAGGCATACACGAGAGCTTTTTCATCTGTTGTTATTTCACCTAAATACTTATCATAAGGCATAATAAAACTATGCTTTTTAAAACTTGAAGCTTTCTCTAAAATAAAAGACTGAACAGGTGCCATCTCTTTTTGCTTATAAGTCTTCGCAAGTTTTAAAAGATGATCTTTTGGAGTGTTCTGAATCTTTTTCATAATCGCGTCCCACTCAAAAGGATCACATATATTACTATCACATCTTTCATTATTCACGTTAATTGTATGAAAGTAGTGACTAATTTCTGTATCTAAAATATCATGAGCATACTGAGTATAGATGTTTATATCTGTACTTGTAAGTAAGTTTTTAAGATACTTGTTATTTTTAGTAGCTTGATAAATCCAAAAAAGGTTTTTATCTTGATTGATACGCTTTGTTGCTTTTGAACGGGCTTGTTTAAAATGCTTCACAGCTATTTTAGTACTTCCAAAACGTAAATGATTTAAACCAAGTAAAAAATTAGAATCATCATTTACATCATTGGGTTTTACTAGAAGTAAAGACTCTTGAAGTTTATCCAATCTATCATCATTAACTATCTTTTTAATGAGTGCAAATTTCCGCCAGTTACTAGCATTTTTAGAAAACATATGGTGTATAAACTTTTTCGAGAGTTTTAAGTTTAAATTTTCCCGTCTGTGTTTACTAGTCGTACTTACAAACATACTTAAAATAGTATTCGCATTATATTTAATATATGCATTTTCAGTAAATGGTTCAGCCTGAATTCTAACCTGGTCTCTTGAAGCCTGTGTCTCAAGTTTAGCTAAAAGTTTTTCACGCGTTTCATCATCAAGATGCAAGGTTTTAAATGGACTCATTGCCATTTTAAAACAATCTTTTTCATCTATTGAAAGTAAGTCTCTTTCTCTTCGACAGTCTCTTTCTCTTAAAAGTTTTTTGTTTTTAGATTTTTTAAGATATTCTTTTTTTATTTTGTAAATATTTCCTTCAACCAAAGAGTAGGCTTTATCTGCTTCTTTTGCGGTTATATCTTGTCGTAAATATTGCCAAATCATAAAGTTTTTAGATCGACCAGAAGGTTTTGAAGTAATGTCTTGGAATTTTATCTCAGCACTTAGTGTGCACGAGATAAGGGAGAGAAGTAAAAGTTTTTTTATCATTCCTTATCTTATATTGTTTGTGCTAATGAAGAAAAAAGAAACTCAGCCAAAATAACTACTACTTGTAAAGCTACTATAATTATTAGTGGAGCTAAATCTAAGCCATTAAAATTTGTTTTCATTAATTTTCTAACAAAAGAGTAAGCTGGATTTGTTACTCTATAGAGAAACTGTACAACAGGATTGTAAGGGTCTGGATTAACAAAACTCAGTAATGCCGAGATAATGATTACCCAAATATATACTTCAATAATCCCTGTAAACAGAGAACTTAGTTTTAAAATCAGTATGCCTATATCACTCATTTTGCGATCTCCCCTAGATAATTTTTAAGATGTTTATAGATTTCTACTATATCTGGACCATGCTCTGCACCAGTTAAGATTAAACGAAGAGGTATCGAGAAGTTTTTACCACTAAGACCTGATTTGTTTATAATATACTTCTCGAAGTCATCATACTCTTCAAAGTGAGGTGCAGACTTGATAGTTTCTATCAATAGTGCAGATTGCTCTGCAAATTCTTTTGGTATCTCTTTACTAGCAAATATTGGTGCTATTTTTGATTTAAGTTCTTTTGTTGTACTTGCTTCTTCAAGATAAACTCTAGCTAGTTTACCAATTTCCTCATCTGCAAAACCAACATAACGAGAAAGTTCTTTAGCATCAAACAGCTTTAAATGCTCATGGTTAATATGTCTGAGTATATTTATATCAAAAGGAGTAGGGGACTTAGATAAACTATTTAAATCTAACCAATCCGTAGCTTCAGCTAAAGTAAATATCTCTTTAGGAGGCTTACTTCCTATTGATATTAAATAATTTGATATCGCTTCTGGTAAAAAACCTTCTTCTAAAAGCCATTTAACACTTAAAGTATCATCATTAAGAATAGTTGGAAGATGTGCATACTCTATCTTTTTATCATACTTAAGTGCAGCCCTTATATGAGCCTGTTTAGGAGTATTGCTTATTTGGTCTTGAGTACGTATTACAACTGAAATATCATTAAGCATATCATCAACTGCACAAGCGAAGTTGTATGTAGGTGTTTTATCTTGTACCATAATAACAAAACTATCAACATCTGTAGATTTAAATGTTACTTCACCTTGAATATGGTCTTTAATTTTAATATCTTCAATAGGTTGATTTATTCGTATTGTAAAAGGGCTAGTATTATCTATGACAAGTTCTGCAGGAAGGTTTGCACAGGCATCATCATATCTATATACTTTTTTATTGAGTTTAGCTTCTTCACGTTTACCTTCAAGCCATCCAGTAGAACAAAAACAGCTAAAAGCTTTTTTCTCATGCATAAGCTGAAGGGCCATTGCTGTATGAAAGCGTACACTTTCACTTTGATAAATTACTTGAGAGTATTCAATTCCAAATATTCCTAGAATATCCAGAATCTCTTTGTCTTTTCCCTCAATGTTTTTTTCTTTATTAGTATCTTCAATTCGAATGATTAAATCTTCATTTTTTTGTTTGGAAACAATGTAGTTAAAAAGGGCGACTCTTAAGTCACCTATGTGCATATCACTAGTTGGACTAGCTGCAAATCTGAGCATGAAAATTCCTAAATATTATTTTATGGAATTCTATCAAATTTTAGCTAATGAAGTTCTTTTATTTTCCCCTCCAAATAACTTCTCTAAGATGCTATAAGCTCTAATTTGATAAAATACAACTCTTATAATAAAAGGTTTAATAATAATGAGAGAGAGCAAAGATTTTTTACGTACAATAGTTGAAGCGGACTTGAAGTCAGGCAAGAATAAAGATGTTATTACAAGATTTCCACCAGAGCCTAATGGCTTTCCTCACATTGGACATGCTAAGTCTATCGTTATAAATTTTGGTATCGCTCGTGACTATAATGGTCACTGTAACCTAAGAATGGATGATACAAACCCAACCAAAGAAGATACTAAGTATGTTGAAGCTCTTCAAGATGCCGTACAGTGGCTTGGATTTGAGTGGAGTAACAATCTACACTTCACCTCTGATTATTTCCCTGCAATTCACGACTATGCTATTACACTCATCAAAATGGGTAAGGCATATGTTGATAGCCTCACTGAAGAAGAAATACGTGAATACCGTGGTACTGTTAAAGAAGCAGGAAAACGTAGTAAATTTGCAGAACGTAGTGTTGAAGAGAATCTAGAGCTTTTTGAAAAAATGAAAAATGGCCAGTTTAAAGACGGTGAACATATTCTTCGAGCTAAGATTGATATGTCTGCTGCTAATATGAAAATGAGAGATCCTCTTTTATATCGTATTAGACATGCTCATCATTTTAGAACAGGTGATGATTGGTGTATTTATCCAATGTATGACTTTGCTCACTGCTTGTCCGACTATATTGAAGGTATTTCTCACTCTATTTGTACCCTTGAATTTGAAAATAATCGTGATATCTATAACTGGGTATTAGAAGAACTTGAACTTGAGTTACCTCGCCCTTACCAACATGAATTTGCACGTCTAGGTATCAACTATACCGTTATGAGTAAACGAAAGCTTTTAGAATTAGTGCAAGGTGGCCAAGTGAGTGGCTGGGATGATCCTCGTATGCCTACTATTGCTGGATATAAACGAAAAGGTTATACGCCAGAATCTATTTTAAACTTCTGTGATCAAATAGGTATAGCAAAAGCGAACTCAATGGTTGATGTTGCACAACTTGAATTTTGTATAAGAGATGATTTAAATACAAAAGTGCCTCGTGTTATGTGTGTGCTTGATCCACTGAAAGTAACTATCGTAAACTATGAGGGTAGTGAAGAGATTGATGCTTCATACTATCCACATGATGTACCTAAAGAGGGAGAGAGAAAATTACCTTTTTCTCGTGAGATCTATATAGAACGTGATGATTTTATGGAGAACCCTCCTAAAGGTTACTTCCGTCTTACACCAGAACAACCAGTAAGACTTAAACATGCTTATATCATCTCTTGTAAGGAAGTTATTAAAGATGCCAATGGCAATATTACAGAGATCAAAGCAGAGTATCATGCTGACTCTAGAAGTGGCTCAGATACTAGTGGTATCAAGGTAAAGAGTGCTATCCATTGGGTAAGTGCAAAAGAGGCAAAAGTAGTAGAAGTAAGGTTATATGACAGATTGTTTTCAAACGAAGCTCCTGAGGGAGTAGAAGATATAAATCCGGATTCTTTACAAGTCATCAAGAATGCTCTTGTTGAACCTGCTGTCATAGTCTCTAAACCTGATGAGAGATTTCAGTTTGAAAGACAGGGGTATTTTTATGCTGATCCTATTGACTATACAGATGAAAACCCTGTATTTAATAAAATTGTTGGGCTTAAAGACTCTTGGGCTAAAAAAACAAAAACTACCGAGAGTGCGCCTAAACCACAAGCCAAAAAAGTACAGATAGATGGTGAAGTGGCACCTATGAGTGATGTTGAACAAACACTATTTGATGAATATACTGATCTTTCGATAAGTCATGAAATTGCAAATACACTGGCACGGGATAAGAATCTATCTGACTTTTATAAAGAAGCTGTAGGTTACTTTAACATAGTAACTGGAAATGAAAATGAAATTTATGCTCCTACAAGTCTAGCTAATATTGTGGCTAATGAAATAGCTAGAGAATTAAAAGAGAAACAACTAGATGAACTTAAGGTTACTCCAAAACAAGTATCTGAACTTGCTAAAATGATTGATGCAAAAACGATTTCAAATAAAATTGCTAAACAAGTATTTGAAGAGATGGTGAAGTCTGGAGAAAATCCAGCGCAAATAGTTGAAGATAAAGGACTTATGCAAATAAGTGATCCGGCTAAGATTTTACCTATTATTGATGAAATAATTGCAAAGAATCCAGATAACGTGGCTAAGTTTAAAGCAGGTAACACCAAACTATTAGGCTTTTTTGTCGGGCAAGTACTAAAAACTACAGGTGGAAAAGCAAATCCACAAGTGGTAAATAAACTTGTGGCTGAGAAGTTAAAATAATAAACTGATATTTTCAGTTTATACTGAATTTTTTCATTTTAAACTTTAGCACTCGACCGTTATCATCTGCAAAATAAACATTGTTTTTTTCATCAAAACAGATGCCTTCTTGTGCAAATTTAGGAAGCTTCATTTTTTGTAGTGTTTTATTTTTATTGATATCATATTTAATAAGAAGATTTTTTTTATCACTTACCATATAGAGATAACCATCTTTAAAAGTGAGTCCGGCTATATCTTTATAGCCATGCTTATAAACTTGCTTTATTTTTGTTTTATTTTTCTTCAAAGAACCAACTTTAAAAACTACAGATGCTTGATGTGATATATAGAGTTCACCATCTAAAAATGCGATGGCTTCAATACCACTTTTTTTAGACTTTGTAAGAACCTTTTTTTCCTTGAACTCTTTTTTGATCTTTATTTCTTTTTCTACTTTAAGAGAAACTCTATCCATCACTAAAATAGAATTTTTAGCTTCATTTGCAAGATAGAGTTTATCTGTAGCACTAGAGTAGCTTATTCCTTCTAAACCATATTTTCCAATGTATTTTTTTCTTACAAGTTTACCTTTAGGAGTAATTTCATATAACCATCCCTCATCATTTGCGACTAAAAGGGTTTTAGTGCTAGAAATATAACAGATACCAGAAGCTTCTGGTATCTGTGCAATTACTTTTGCATTGAGTAAGGTAGAGAAAAAAAACATGATAATTAGCCAATATTTTAGATTCATAATTAGGTCGTCTTATATCGTAAAAGTTATTTTAGTTGATGACGACTCGATCTTAAATTCAGTCATCTTTGTATAGAAATTATACTCTCCAAATCCAAAAATGAATCTTTATGATAATATTACCAACGAGATTTCTTACGAGGTCTTGGAATTAAGGAAGGAAGTATTAGACCCAAAAGAAGACCAATACCACCAACAATACCACCATAACTAAACCAACGCATTAATAGGTCGTTTTTTTCAGTATCTAGTTTTTCATTTAAATTATTATTTAGCGCTTGAACTTGTTGCAATTTTTCATTTAATGTTGCATTTGTATTTTTTAACTCACGAACTTGAGCACTATGAGATTTTAAGTTATCTTCTAGTCTTGCTATATCTTTATTTGCTTTATCTTCAGCCGTATGCAATTGCGTCCCTAATTTTGTAAATTGAATTTCAAGTTTTGCTAAACGCTCTTTTAAACTTGGCTGTATAGAAATATATTTTGAATTAATCCAACCGTCACGACCCTTCGAATCTTTTATTTGAGTAAAACCAGCATTTTTATTTGTTTGAATAACCTTAATTTGTTTACCAGAGTTAACACTCCCTATAATTTTATATTTAGTGCCAGGGCCTGAATGAATATAAGTATATAGATCATCTGAAATATAACGAGTTGCAGCGCTAGCTGATGAAGTTATAGATAATATAACTAATAGTAAAAGAGTTGTTTTTCGCATCATTTAATGTGTCCTTTCTATAAAAATTTAATAATACCATAATCTTGCTACTTTACTGCTCGTAGTGGTAAGAGTTGACACAGTACAAAGTAAATGTTATGATTCAGCGAGTGGCTCAGAAATGATGAAGTGTTTAGCTAAAGAAAGAAGATAAAAAAGGGTTGGTGTAAATAATGGGAAGTATAGAAGAACTTGATCCAAGGTCTATTGAAGAAAAGAAACAAAGTAAGATGAGATCTGCGCGTGGGGACGCTGAAAAGTATGGTCTTGAATCTCTATTAGAAGAAGAATTAGCGAAAGACACTAATAACTTAGAACATTTTTTTCTTCATGTTAAATATGAAAAGCTAAAAAAAGATTCTAAAGTAGATAAACTAATTTACCTATATGTCGGTATAGTTGTAGGAATTATTTTATCTCTTTTGATTGTAGTCTTCTTTTCATAAATGAGCTGTAAAGTATCGTGCTAAAAGTATAAAAGGAAAGAAAGATGGGACAAGCAAAAGCAAGAAAAATAGAAATTCAAGAGTTGAAAAAAGATGGAAATAAAATTAGTGATGAAATCAAAAAATTTCTAGAAATGAGTGAAACAGGCAAAGCTAATGATTATAGTAATTTAAGTGATGAAGTGTTTTACTCAATGATAATGCTTACCGCAGGTAAAATTGGAAAAACAAAAATTACACCAAGACAAACAGAAAATGCTTTCATAAATGAATATTGTGAAATACATAAATGCTCAACTCAAGATGCTATAAATAAGTTAAAAATTATAACTGATTTACCAATTGAAAAACTTAAAAAACTTTTTTCAAGTAATACAGAATGTGCTTTTGATAAACTCAATATTGCAGAACCCGGAAACCCCGAAGAATACTTAAAAGTATAAGTCATACAAATACTAGAATTTAATAAATTATTTTAAGGAAAATAAAATGACAGAAGAGGAACAATATAAAGCAGGGCAAGTAATGCTAATTATGGAAGAAATGCAAGACCATGTGTTAGAGCGAATACATTTAAATATATTTGATAAGGAGGCATTAGTCCATTATGCTAATCAAATTAATGAAGCTCTACTTCGCTCAGGCGTTTCTCCTAGTCCAGATGTGATTAAACAAATGGTTGATGATTTTTATACTGCTGTTGAAAAAAAGAAAAATAATGGAGAATTCTAAGAGAAAAAAGGTGTGAAATTTGGAATGTTCATACTATATTACTTTAGAAGAGATCGTCTATCCCTCTAAAAGGCTTAGACAAAGGAGTTCTTTGTACTTCTTTGTCTTCTTTCTCCTGTAGTATTTCTTGTAGTAGTTCCTTAGTAATACCTATTTGATCAGCAGAGTTTTGCAGTAGAATATCTTCTCCATCTTCTAATATATCTTCATTTAATATCATTTTTATGTTATCAGTAATTTCTTTATGTAATCGTCTGATTGCTTTTTTATCTATTGGTTTCTCATCTATCATTTATTATCCTTCCACACTTTTAATTTCTTCATTATCTTGATCTAGTTCTTATTTTAATTTTTTTGAGAGTAGGGAGGTATTGATTGAAGTGGTGACCCCGAGGAGAATTGAACTCCTGTGACATGGATGAAAACCATGGATCCTAACCGCTAGACGACGGGGCCACTTTGTAATTTTTTATACAGTTTCTTTAACTGAGCCGAAATTATATAGACTTATTCCTTAATAAATCATAAAACGGCTCGAGTTTTATCATTTTCTATTAAAAGAAATCTCTTAAAGCTCTAATTATGATTGCATTTTTAGAAATACTCTCTGCTTTAGCACCTTCATTTACAGTCTCATATAAGTCTAAAGGAAGAGAGATTGAGAAAGTTTTAGTTTCTACTTTCTTTTTCTTTGTAATCATTGCAGTTACACTTACTAGAAGTTCAATAATCTTTTTAGTATCAATTGGTTTTTGAATAAAGCTATTTACACCAACTTCAATAGATTCAGATATTTTTTCTATATCGTTACTTGCTGAGATAACAATGATAATCTGAGTAGGGTTGATAGCTCTGATTTGACGAGAAAGCTCTATACCATCCATACCTGCCATTATAATATCAACAAAAACCACATCAGGCTTTGTTTTATTGTACATCTCAAGTGCATCTTTACCGTTAAAGCATGAACCTACGTCTGAAAAGAAGTTTTTAAAAGTTGAGCTTAAGAGCTCATTCGCTACTTTCTCATCTTCAACAATCATTGCTGTTAATTTTTTTGTTTGTGTTGTTAATTGTACTAAATCTACATTTTGCATAGTATATCCCTAATATTTTATTTCGTTAAAGAAATTATAGCTAAATATAGGAAATAAAGTAACATTTATAAACTGTGAAAAAATCACAATCTCTTGAAAGTACTAAAAATAGGTAGTTTAGCTGATTAAAAAAGATGTTAATTAATATTTTAATTTTTATATGTTAATAGTCAGTTTAAATCTTTTTTAAATTTTTCTAACCATTGTGTATCAGATTCTTTAGCATCTTCTTTTTGAAGTAAAAGAGAATCAATTATACTAAGCAGTGTTTTCTCATCCATAAATTCAAGTAAGTTAGGATTTATTTGTGTTTGGTGGATTCCATCGTAAGTATTTAATAATTGCTGTATATCGCTAATGAGTTTATTCTTTCTTGTATCCATAAAGTCTTTACCTTGTATTGACGTATGTCTTAGTATTGGTTAACATAATGTAAATTCTATTGAAAAATAAAAGGCAGGGTTTCCCTACCTTTTAGATGAGATTATGCGAATAAGTCACTTGCCTCTGGATTCTTTTCTTGATATTTAACAATATAAGAACACTCAGCTACAGCTTTTTTACTTGCTTTTTTTATCTCTTGAAGTACATCCTCTAAAAGCATTTTAGCAAGGCCCTTTCCAGCCAGTTCTTTAGGTACTATTGTATGTGTTAAGTGCATGTTTCCATTTTGATCATCATAAGTGATATAGGCTACATAGCTATCAATATGGTATTCGTATTTACATTCGTCTGCGTTGTGTATTAGTGTGTAAGACATTAAATCTTCCTTTTATTTTTGAGTATTCTATCATTTTTTCATTTAGTATTGATTTAGATATTGATTGAAGGTAGCTATTGAATAGCTAAAATTTATTTACTAGCATCATTACTCTTATTTGCACACTTCTTTTTAGTACTTAATCCCCCTACTTTATGCCTTTGATAATTATCTCTAAAATATATATATTTAAGATAATATTGCATATAATTTAAAGTACTACTAATCAATAGTACGAGAAGACGAAGAGGAGTTTCTTATGTGTAATATTCATCCTAAGCTCACTCAAAGTATGATTGAGCACACTCCAAGAGCAATGATTGCTATGAATGAACGACCCCGACCCAAGGGTACGGAGTATCACTTACGTTTGAGCTTATAAGTCAAATAACAACTGACTAGTATGCACCTTTGTATATTTCTTTCCTTGGTCTTTCAC
>NZ_JBLHOE010000058.1:0-21821 GCF_047622445.1 Sulfurimonas sp. | reverse complement strand
CAAAGAGCATTTTAAGAAGATATATAAAGATGGAATTACAAAAGAAAATATTGTTGATGCTATAGCAGAGTTTGAAAAAACACTAACGACTCCAAATGCACCGTTCGATAAATATTTACTTGGTAATGAAGATGCAATAACACAAAAACAAAAAGATGGCTATAAAATATTTAAATCAAAAGGGTGTATATCTTGTCATCATGGCATAAATATTGGCGGTAACCTATACAATAAATTTGGTCTTATGAAAGATGCTCAAAGTAAAAGACTAGGTAAATACGATGTTACAAAAAAAGAAGCCGACAAGTACTATTTTAAAGTACCATCTCTTCGTAATATACAAAAAACAGCACCATATTTACATGATGGAAGGTATACTAACTTAGAAGATGTAGTGAAGTTTATGGCGTATTATCAGCTTGCTCGTACTATGTCTGATGAAGAGGTTGATAAGATTGTAGCCTTTTTGCATTCATTAAATGGTGAAATTCCTGAGATTGCTAAGGTAAAATAATGTTTATTGATTCTATGAAAAAATTTGATTTAGTAACAAAACTTTTACTTTTATCTATCTTAGTGCTCATTTTACTTTTTGGGTACCTTGTTAAAACAAGTAACAGTATTGAAGAATATGATGAATATCATAACTCACTACAGGAAATAGAATTACTTGATAAAGTATTTGATAATTTTTTACTTCAAAAAGCTACATTTATCAATTATGATTATATAAATCAAGATACTACTAATTTTGATAAAAATATCGCCTTCTTAGATTCAGAGGTCTCTAGAAATAAATTTGCCAAAGAATATACTACTATTTTGTTGAAAATAAAAGTTCAGTATAAGAAAAAACTTGAGGATATTGAAACATTTAAATCAAATAATGCATCGTTAATTAATTCTTCGCATTACCTTTTTGAACTCAATAAAATTATACAAAATGATTTTAGCTTGGGAATAAATATAGCGAGTGCCAGTAATCAAACCTTATTACTCTTGATGAAGTATAATCTCAATAACTACATTGATAACAAAGAACTAAATAATAATCTCAATTCATTAAATCGATTTTTGAAAGAGAGTCAACACATTGAAGTTGATTTATTTACGACACATGTTTCAAAAAATATAGGTCGTATTACAAAGTTAATGAATATTGAGAAATCGCTAAACAAATTACATTTAATGAAACAAATAAATGAACTACATAACTTTTTAGATATTGCTTATAAACATAACCTTCTCATTGAAAAAACTATAACTGTAATATTTTTTGTAGTTGCATTAATCATTTTATTTGTATTGTTAATGATGTACCAACGCTCATTAAAAATTAAAGATGAATTGTTCGGGTTTAAGTCAGCAATTGAAAACAGTGATAATTCTATAGTTATAACAGATATAAATAAAAATATTACCTATGTGAACGATCTCTTTGAAAGAGAAACAGGATATAAGAGAAAAGATATAATTGGACATAACCCTAGAATACTAAAATCTGGTCAAATGCCTCAAAAGCATTATGATGAACTTAATAAAAAACTTGATAGAGGTGAAAAATGGGAAGGAGAATTTGTAAATATTAGAAAAAATAAATCTATATATTATGAAAAAGCTTCTATCATACCAATATTTTCAAATGATAAATTAGTAAGTTATTTGGCAATTAAACTCAACATTACAGAATATATTGAAAAAAAACGTGAAGTGGAATTTTTGGTATATAATGATGCATTAACATCTCTCCCAAATCGCAGTAGTATTGAAGAGCATATCAAACGTCAAATAAAAGTTGCCAAACGTAATAATACAAAAATGGCTGTTCTTTTTCTTGACTTAGATCGTTTTAAAATTATTAACGATACATTGGGACATGATGTAGGGGATGAAATCCTCATAGAGAGTGCAAAACTTATGAAGCAATCTTTAAGAGATTCTGATTTGCTTTCACGTGTCGGTGGGGATGAATTTATCATTATGTTAGATACGATTGACGATGAATACTCTGCTGCACAAGTGAGCAGAAAAATATTGGCTCTTTTTTCAGAACCTATCCAGACAAAACAACATAGTTTACGTATAACTTTGAGTATAGGAATCTCGATTTTCCCCGAGGATGGAAATGATTATAAAACTATATGTAAGCATGCAGATATAGCTATGTATAAGGCAAAGGAAAGTGGAAAAAATACTTTTAGGTATTACAAAAAAGAGCTCTCCACTCATGTTGAAAATCGTTTGAACATGGAGCAATCACTTATCGCTGCACTCAAAAAGAATGAAATTTATTTAGTATATCAGCCCCAATATAATCTTAAAACAAAAGATGTTGTTGGTTTAGAAGCATTAGTACGTTGGGAGAGTGATACATTAGGTAATGTGCCACCTGATAAATTTATCCCTATTGCTGAAGAAACAGGACTCATTGTAGAACTAGGACTGTATATATTTAAACAAGCATGTAATGATTTTCTAATATATAAGCAAGTTTCTAAAACATTGAAAACTATTTCTATCAATATATCAGCTATACAGTTTCAAGAAAAAACAATAGTTGATAATTTACTAGAAATTACGCAAGAAGTTGGCATAGAGACAAAATCAATTATGTTGGAAATTACAGAAACACATATTATGAGAAACATTGCACAAAGTATGTCGATTTTAAAAGAACTTAAAGAAAGTGGTTTTGCTATTTCGATTGATGATTTTGGGACAGGGCATTCATCTTTGAGTTACTTGAAAAAATTTCCTATTGATGAACTTAAAATTGACAAATCTTTTATAGATGATATTATAGATGAGAAAAGTGATGTTGATATTACAAATGCCATTATTGCTTTGTCAAACAGTTTGCATTATGTTAATGTGGCAGAGGGGATAGAGACCTTAGTACAAGAAGAATTTTTACTCAAAGCAAACTGCTTGATTGGACAAGGATATTATTTTTCTAAACCAAAGAAAAAAGAAGATTTAATCCAATTTTTAAACCACATTAATACGCAAAGTTAGATATGAAAAAAGAACTATTTATTGTTGGGGCAGGGATTAGTGGCTTGTACTTAGCATCATTGTTGGAAGATTATTATGAAATCACTATTTTAGAAGCAAGAGATAGAATAGGTGGAAGAGTCTTTAGTATAGATGGACATGATATGGGACCCTCATGGATTTGGTCGCATCATAAACAGATGCTTGGCTTACTCAACTCGCTGGGTATTAAGGTTTTTGAACAATACAATAATGGTTGTGCATTATACGATACCAAAGACAAAGTAGAACTTTTTAACCCACAACCTTCACCAGTATCTCTGAGAGTTGATGGAACGCTTTCTCTCCTTATAGACAAACTTTACCAAAATCTTAAACGTACAAAAATAATCTTAAATGAAAGAGTTGAGTTTTTGAATAATCTAGATGATATGGTTGACATAAAAACCAACAAGTCAATATATAAAGCTGATAAAGTCATAGTAACTTTACCTCCACGTTTAGCCGCACACTTAGAATATAAACCTGAATTAAGTCCTAAAGAGAGGCTGAAACTAACGCAAACACAAACTTGGATGGGAAATAGTGCTAAATGTGTTGTGACATTTCATACATCTTTTTGGAGAGATAAAAACTTAAGTGGATTTGTATTTTCAAATCAAGGTCCGTTAAGTGAAATACATGACGCTTCAACAAAAGATGAAGCTGCACTTTTTGGATTTCTGAGCTCCTCTGCAGATATGAAAAATCTAGAACAAAATGTATTATCGCAGCTTGAACGTATATTTAGCATTACAAAGGATGATATACGTAGCATTTATTTCGTTGATTGGAGAGAAGAAAATCTTACTGCGACGAAAGATGATGCTAGGCCACTTAGAGAACATCCAAGTTATGGGATTGACATAGAACACTTTAACGGTAAAATACTTTTTAGTGCAACAGAATATTCTTATGAAGAGGGAGGCTATTTGGAAGGTGCTCTCATAAGAGCGAATCAAATAGCAGAGAGCTTATGAATAAATATTTAATTATTCTTTAGATATTATTTCATTAATAATCATCCGCCAATATACATTACAATTAAAGGGAATAAATGAAAGCTGAGTATTTACCAAAAAAAGAAGGTCTTTATGACCCAGAGTTTGAGCATGATGCCTGTGGAGTAGGCTTTGTAGCTCATCTAAAAGGTGAAGCTTCTCATAATATAGTAAGTAAAGGTATCGAACTACTTATAAACCTTGAACACCGTGGTGCTGTTGGTGCTGAGAAAAACTCAGGTGATGGTGCAGGTATACTCACTCAAATGCCAGATAAATTTCTAAGAAGAGTTTTAAAAGAAGAGGGCATTACATTACCAGAGTTTGAACACTATGCTGTTGGTGTTGTCTTTTTACCAAGAGATCCCCAAGCTTATTCTGAATGTAAGACTATTATTGAAAACTCAATTATAGAACTTGGACAAGAGTTTCTTGGTTGGAGAAAAGTACCTACTTCAAACGAAATGCTTGGACATACTGTAAAAAATGTTGAGCCATATATTCATCAAGTTATTGTTAAACGCTCAGCTAAACTAGAAGATGTAGATGCCTTTGAACGCAAACTTTTTGTAATCAGAAAATATGTTCAAGCACAAGTTTCAGCTTCACAAACAAATGGCACAGGTTATTTTTATATGCCATCGATGTCATATAAGACTATTTCTTATAAAGGTCAGCTCATTACAGAGCAACTTCCACTTTATTTCCCTGATTTAAGTGAGCCAGATTATGAATCAGCTATCGCACTTGTTCATAGTCGTTTTTCTACAAACACTTTTCCTTCATGGCCTCTTGCTCAGCCTTTTAGATACATAGCTCATAATGGTGAAATAAATACCCTCAGAGGTAATATTAACTGGATGAGAGCAAGACAATCTATGCTTAAATCAAAACTCTTTACGGACGATGAATTAGATAAAATTTATCCTTATCTTATTAATGAAGCAAAAGGTTCAGACTCTTCTGTTTTAGACAATGTAATAGAGCTTTTAACCCTTGGTGGTCGTCCTCTCCCTCATGTTATGATGATGATGATTCCAGAGGCTTGGAAAGATGAAGAAATGGATGAACAACGTCGTGCATTTTATGAGTACCATGCAACATTTATGGAACCATGGGATGGTCCTGCATCTGTAGCATTTACAGATGGAAAATATGTTGGGGCAACACTTGACAGAAATGGTCTTCGCCCATCACGCTACTCACTTACAAAAGACAACATTCTTGTAATGGCGTCTGAACAAGGTGCTTTAGAATTTCCTGCTGAAGATATAGTTCTTAAAGGAAGACTCCAACCCGGAAAAATGTTCTTAGCAGATTTAGAACAAGGTCGTATAATTAGTGATGATGAGATTAAAGCAAATATCTCTGGAATTCATAATTACGCTGAGTGGATAGCAAAACAAAAAATTAACCTTGATGATTTAAAACTAAACAATGAAGTAAAACAGCCAAATCATGAGACTATATTACAACGTCAAAAATGTTTTGGTTATACAAAAGAGGATTTAAAAGTAATCCTTACTCCAATGGCAAATACAGCTTACGAAGCTACAGGTTCGATGGGAAATGATGCATCACTTTCAGTTCTCTCTAATGCTTCTGTTAACTTATATAACTATTTTCATCAGCTATTTGCTCAAGTGACAAATCCTCCAATTGACCCAATTAGAGAAGAATCTGTTATGTCTCTTATCTCATATATAGGACCACAAGGAAATCTTTTCCAAGAGGTAGATGAAGATAGAAGATTTATTAAACTAGAATCTCCAATTTTAACAAATGAGCAGTTCGAAAAGCTTAGTGGTGTTAATGAATTTAATTTTCGTGCTAAAAAGATTAGCATACTTTTTGACTCTACAAAAGTGGGAGCAATGGAAGATGCCCTAGACTCTGTTATGAAGCAAGCTAGTGACGCTGTTAAGAAAGGTTATGAAGTAGTTATACTCTCAACAAGAGGAATATCTTCAGAGCTTGCTGCGATCCCTACATTACTTGCTACGAGTGCTGTTCACCATCATTTAATTACTCAAGGTATTAGAACAAATTGTGGTTTAGTTATTGAAACTGGTGAAGCAAGAGCAGTACATCATTTTGCTACGCTTATAGGTTATGGTGCAAATGCTATTAATCCATACTTAGCATTTGAGACTATTGAAGATATGCGTTCTCGTAAACTTATAGATGAAAACATTTCGCATGAGCAAGCAGTACAAAATTACATCATTGCAATTGGTAAGGGTATCTATAAAGTAATGTCGAAAATGGGTATTTCAACTATCAGTTCATACACTGGAGCTCAGATTTTTGAGGCTGTTGGACTTTCTCAAAATTTAGTAGATAACTACTTCAAAGGAACACCTACTCGTCTTGAAGGTATTGATATTGGGACTCTAGAAGAAGAGACTCTTCTTTGTCATACTATCGCATATCCTCGTGAAGTAGTTGAAGCAAATGATTTACCAGTTGGTGGACACTTTGCATATCGTGAAAGAGGAGAGAATCATCTCTTTACTCCTGAGACAATTCATTTACTTCAAAACTCCACAAAATCAAATAACTACGATACTTACAAAAAGTATGCAAAACTTATAAATGAGCCTCAAGAAAAGTTTATAACACTACGTTCACTTTTAGACTTTAAAGGTCAAGCGCCTATTGACATTAGTGAAGTAGAATCAGTTGAGTCTATTATCACTCGTTTTGCAACTGGTGCTATGAGTTATGGTTCTATTTCTGAAGAAGCACACACGACTCTTGCTATTGCGATGAACTCTATTGGAGCGAAAAGTAATACTGGAGAGGGTGGAGAAAATGCATCTAGGTTTGGGACGAATAAAAACTCAAAAATTAAACAAGTTGCATCTGGACGTTTTGGAGTAACTGCAAACTATTTACTTAACGCTGAAGAGATTCAAATTAAATTAGCGCAGGGTGCTAAACCCGGTGAAGGTGGGCAACTTCCGGGACATAAGGTAGATGAGATAATCGGTAAAACTCGTCACTCAACTCCAGGCGTTGGACTTATATCTCCACCACCACATCATGACATTTATTCTATTGAAGATTTAAAACAACTTATTCATGATCTTAAAAATGCAAATGTAAAAGCTCGTATAAACACGAAGCTTGTTTCAGAAGTTGGGGTTGGTACTATTGCGGCTGGTGTTGCAAAAGCGCACTCAGATGTTGTGCTTATTTCAGGTTTTGATGGTGGAACTGGGGCTGCAGCACAGACATCTATAAAGCATGCTGGTCTTCCTTGGGAACTTGGTCTTGCTGAGACGCATCAGACACTTGTTAAAAATGGTCTACGTTCTCGTATAGTTGTTCAAACAGATGGACAGTTAAGAACTGGTCGTGACCTTGCTATAGCTACATTACTTGGCGCTGAAGAGTGGGGAATTGCTACAGCTGCACTTGTTGTTGAAGGGTGTATTATGATGCGAAAATGTCATCTCAATACCTGTCCTGTTGGAATTGCAACACAAGATAAAAGCTTACGTGCTAAGTACTCAGGGAAGCCTGAACATGTAGTGAATTATGTGAAGTTTATGGCTGAAGAATTACGAGAAGTAATGGCGGAACTTGGATTTAAAACTATTAATGAGATGGTTGGTCGAACAGATAAGCTTAAAGCTCGTGAGGGAATTACGCACTATAAAGCAAAACATCTTCAACTTGAACGTCTCTTACATAGAGTTCACCTAAGTAGTAATGACACTGCGTTTAACACAACTTCTCAAGACCATGGATTAGATATTGCACTTGATAATAAACTTATAGAGTTAGCACAGCCAGCGCTACAAAATAAGACTAGAATTAAAGAAGAAGTTAATATCCGTAATGTTAACCGTACAGTTGGAACAATGCTATCCTCAGAAGTTACTGCTAAGTATGGTGAAGCAGGTTTAGCAGATGATACAATTCACTTTAAAGCAAATGGAACTGGTGGTCAAAGTTTTGGTGCATTTGTAACGAGTGGTATTACTTTTGAGATAGAGGGTGATGCGAATGATTACTTTGGAAAAGGTCTTTGTGGAGGTAAACTTATTCTTTATCCACCACACAATATCCAGTACGAAGCAAATGAAAATGTAATTTTAGGAAATGTGTCTTTTTATGGTGCAACAAGTGGGGAGTCTTACATCTACGGTTTAGCGGGTGAGCGTTTTGCTGTACGTAACTCAGGTGCTAAAGTAGTTGTTGGTGCTATCGGCGATCATGGTTGTGAGTATATGACAGGTGGCCGTGTTGTTGTTTTAGGTGAAGTTGGTAAAAACTTTGCAGCTGGTATGAGTGGTGGTATCGCTTATATTTATGATGAAAACAACTCTCTTTCTCAGCGTATAAACAAAGGAAGTGTTGATCTCGACAGAGTTGAAACACCCGAAGATGAGAATGAATTAAAATCTATGATAGAAGATTATGTGAAATATACATCTTCTAAAGAGGCTAAAGAAATACTTAGTAACTGGGACTCTTCAAAGAAAAGTTTCATTAAAGTTATGCCGGTAGATTACAAAAGAGTTCTCAAAGAAAAAGCTGAACAAAAGGAGGAGGTGTAAGATGGGTAAAGTAACAGGGTTTCAAGAATACAAACGCCAGAACTTCTCACTCGCTCCAGTTTCTGAGCGTATTCAACATAATCTAGAGTTTACAACTCCTCCATCAAAAGAGGAAGTACAAACCCAAGCTGCAAGATGTATGGATTGTGGTATACCATTTTGTCATAGTAACTATGGTTGCCCAGTTGGTAATATTATCCCCCATTTTAATGATCTTGTTTATAAAAATGATTGGGAGAGTGCATTTCGCTCACTTATGAGTACTAACAACTTGCCAGAGTTTACTGGTCGTATTTGTCCTGCCACGTGTGAGAGCGCCTGTGTCCTTGGGATTAATGAAGATCCAGTAAGTATCAAAGGTATTGAGTATTCTATCATTGAAAAAGCCTACGAAGAAGGCTGGATGAAAGCTCAAATACCAAAAGTATGTACTGGTAAAACAGTTGCTATTGTTGGTTCTGGTCCTGCGGGTCTTAGTGCTGCAAACCAACTTAACAAAGCTGGACATGCTGTAACTGTGTATGAGAGAGACAAACGTATTGGTGGACTTGTTCGTTATGGTATTCCAAACTTTAAACTTGATAAAAAAGATGTAGTGCAACGTCGTGTTGATATTATGGCAGAAGAGGGTGTAGAGTTTATTACTGAAGCTCACATCGGTGTAGATATTTCTCTTTCATCGCTTCAAGAGAAGTATGATGCAGTGATTCTCTCAGGTGGAGCATCTCTCCCTCGTGACTTACCAATAGATAATCGTAATGCAAATAACATTCACTTTGCTATGGAGTTTTTATCTCAGTGTAATTCTCGAATAGAAGGTGAAGAAATTCAAAAAGAAAATGAGATTCTTGCAACAGATAAACATGTAGTAGTTATTGGTGGTGGAGATACTGGTAGTGACTGTGTAGGTAACTCTGTTCGTCAACATGCTACGTCTATCACGCAGATAGAACTCATGCCTCAAGCACCGCTAGAGAGAACTGATGATATGCCTTGGCCAACATACCCAAGAGTATTTAAACTTTCTTCTTCTCAAGAAGAAGGCTGTGATCTTGACTATAACATTCTCTCAAAATCTTTTATCAAAGATGAGAACAATAATGTTACAGGTATTAACTGTGCAAGAATTGAATGGGAAGGTAGAGGCTTTAAAGAAATACCAGGAACTGAGTTTATACTCAAAGCTGACATCATTTTCTTAGCAATGGGATTTCTAGGGCCTGAACAAACGGGAATGATTGAAGAACTAAGTCTTGATACTGACTCAAGAAGTAATGTCGCGACAAATAACTATGAAACTTCTGTAAAAGGAATCTTTAGTGCAGGTGATATGCGTAGAGGCCAGTCACTTGTAGTTTGGGCAATTTATGAAGGACGAGAATGTGCAATTGCAGTAGATGAGTTCTTATCGCAAAAGACCACTCTTCTTAATGCAAGAAGCAAGTCTCTTTATCAAAAAAACTAATTATATTTTAGAGAATGAGGTTTAATTACCCTCATTTTCAAGTAACTTTTTAAATCAAAAGTATACTTATACTTTTGGACCTCTCATAGCATCTTCGTACTTGTTAAAATCAAATTTTTCACTCGTTTTCTCAGGGATGATTGCAAAAATCAATAAAAAATAGTCCCAAATTTTAGATAAAGTTTTCATTCTTAGCTACCTTGTTTTAATCTATTTATCTATTCTATCATAATCTAATGCCAAGTAGTTAATATAATTACAGAGTGAAAATTATAATATGATACTGATTATCAATATAAACTAAAATTAAGTTTCTACCTGTATTATTACAATAACGATTATCAATAAGGAGCTAGATGGTACAAAAAAATAAAATAAAAAATGAATAATATAAATGAAGATACATAAAGTATTATATTGTTCTTATATATCTTATGAAGAACATGCCTATGTTGATATATAAGTGAAAAACTCAAAGATAGTAAAAATAATATTCTCCTATTATAAGCTAAACAATAACTATATAGGTTCACATCATACATAGTAGTGAACCTGTTTTACATGAAAAAAGGAAAGAAAGAATGCGAAAGATTGGTTTTGCAAAATATAAAAATAAAACAAAAGAAATTTTACCAAAGACATATAAAGTTGAAGAAATAACATGCCAACGTAGAATGTTTTGTACAATGATAAATCAGTATTTATCCAGACATGCACAACTGAATTTGAATAACAATCATATCTATAAAAATAGTTTACTACATATCTTTGAAGATAAAATTATGTCATTTTTTCAGTTTTATAAATTTAGACCAGAAAGATCTCAAAAAATAGTAAAAATTTATTTAGAAGACTCACTACTGTTTAATCAGTACTTCAAGCAAAGTCAGAATTTTAAAATGCGTTACATGAGTAAAAGTATATATTTTAATTCAGAATTTAAAATGCTACTTGGATATATACATCCTGTAAACGATCTTATCCAACTTATTTTTAATGCTAAAGAGACTGAAATGATGCTTGATTTAAACGAAATTTTTACAAGAACTATTTACAATCGTATAAAGCAGGAAATAAATAAAACACTAACTCTTGATTCACCATACATACATATAAACCAACATGGAGTTACTACAAGATTGCATCAAAAGTGGATAAATCTTAACCCTCTCATTTATAAATAAGAAGGAGAAAAAATGTCAAAAATAGGTTTATTCTATGCAAGTTCAACAGGAAATACAGAAAAAATTGCACAACTCATTAAAGAAAAAATGTCGAATAATGAAATAGATTTACATGATGTAGCGGAAGCTGTGGATAATGCAATGGAGAAGTATGATTTAATTATCATAGGTGTTTCAACTTGGGGTGAAGGAGAGTTGCAAGATGATTGGGAAGATTACATTCATAACCTAGACAGTATGAACTTTTCACAAAAGACAGTAGCTATGTTTGGCTTAGGTGATCAAGAAGAGTATTGTGATAATTTTTTAGACGCTATGGGAACTATCTACTATAAAATACTAGAGCATGGTGCAAATGTTATAGGTGCATGGAGCACAGATGGGTATGATTTTGATGAGTCTACAGCACTTAACAATTGCGAATTTGTTGGTCTTGCCCTTGATGAAGATAATCAATTTGATTTGACAAATGAAAGAGTAGATAGATGGATAGAGCAAATCACTCCGTATTTTAATAAGTAGTGATTCAATATAGTACGAGGAGTAAAATGAAATAAACACAATTATAAGAGCTTACATTTTTAGTTTTCATATAGATTTACCAAGGTACGAGAAAACGAGCGAACTGACATTTATATCTTTTCTTATTGGAAAATCTACTAATTGCCTCATATTATATAATGAGGCAATTATATTTTAGTCCACTTTTTGATTACTCACTGTATTGGAGTAAGCAATAATACCAATCTTCATTTATATACGTATTATCTTCAATAATGGTTATTTCAACCTTTTTTGACTTAATAGATACATCAATAAAATCTATGCATTCTTCTGGTATGTTGAGTACGTCAACAGCGTAGTCATAAACTAAATCAGTCATCTCGAAATCCTTCCATGTGTACTGATCATTTAATTCTTTGATGATAAAATAGGTAGGCATTTTTTTCCTTTATATTATTAATTAAATATTTTCTTTGTTCCATATAGATATAAATTGATCCTCAAATAAATATCCTTGAATATAATCAACTCCAGCACTTTTGGCTATTTGTAAATCTTTTTGGGTTTCTACTCCTTCTAATATCGTGTATTTAAAATTAGCTTT
The DNA here is from genome assembly GCF_047622445.1 of Sulfurimonas sp. Lineage (GTDB taxonomy): Bacteria > Campylobacterota > Campylobacteria > Campylobacterales > Sulfurimonadaceae > Sulfurimonas. Next base: position 9,462 of record NZ_JBLHOE010000058.1, on the reverse strand, counting down.
TGCGTACTTCACCATACCTATTAAAATTTCGATATATGAACTTTGAGTCTTAATGGATCTGAGAAAGTGAATATCAAATTTTATGTAGTTTGACTTTTCTAATAATGAGGAAAAAAATAAGCTATTAGGTTTACCAAAATCATCATAGGCATAGGATAGCTTATACATATCCATCCACTCTATGAAGTGCTCTATATCCTCTACGCTCTCTTCATCAGAGTTCTCTATAATTTCAATCGTTATATCTTCGTGTTTTTGAAATAATCCAACCCAAAATTCAATTTGATTTTCATGTATACAAATATCTGGGTCGAGATTTATAAATAACTTTTTATCAATGACTCTATGTTTTAATTGAAATTTTTTTAAGACACTCTCAACATAAAAAAATAAATTCATATTTTCATGGATAGTTTTAAAAAAAATATCAGGAGTTACATTTTTATCTTTATACATAAATCTACTTAACGCTTCATAAGCGACAATATTCATGTTCTTAATATCTATAATTGGTTCATAAGAAACACCGTAATTACCTGAAGCCATAATAGAGCTAACGTCATTTATACTTAAATTTTGCATACTATATCTTTATCCTTTTATCCCATCTTTTCGTGGTAAAAGTAGGAAGTTCGAAAATACTTTTATATAGAGTATGAAGGGAATAGTCCAAATAATAGATGAGTAAAGGTACATTTCCATCATATATTCTTCAAAAAATGGAATTAAGCCTCTCATAAAAGTAGCAACAATAATGAGACTAACCATCAAATGAGTAGAAATACTATATGTTAAATGTCTTCCTGTATGAACCCAAGCAATAATAATCATAACGACTATATACGAAAGCCCTATTGCCCCACTTGTAATGAAATGTCTGAAGTGATGTACACCATCAATATTTGGATTGAGTAAGTCCCAGCCCATAAGAGCATAACCTAAAAAGAACATGACATAGATAGAAGCAAGATAGAGTACATAGGGCTGATTGAGTATAAAAGCATCTTTGAGTTTGTACTCACTTGTTATACCAAGTATAGCAGCAGCAGCTGCAAAACCTAACCAACCTAAAGCAGAGTTTTGTGGATAGAAAAATTCAACTACAGTAAAAACTATGACGGTGAAGATAGCTAGGTTTGTTTTTGGGGGACGAGATATGAAAATATCATCAATTCCTTTATCCTCCATCAGCTCATTAATAGCTTCCATATTTACACGACGAAGGGCTAAAAGGATAAGTATAACTATAGCACCAAGAGCAACTTTGAGTATGTCCATAGAGGGTGTAGTCACGAGATTAGCTTGAGATGCAAAGAACCAAATTTCAATAATAAAAAGACTAAGGGCTGCATAGCCTATAGAAGCATGACGTTGGAGAGGATCCAGCACAGCATCTTTTGCAAACCAAATAATCCATCCAAGCATAGAAAGATTTAAAAATGCAGCGACATACACACCAACATAATCAATGAACCAAAAACTAACTCGTCCTGCTATCCAAAGGTATATAATGTATTTGAGACGTTTTCCCACAAAAGGAACCATACCTGGAAAAAGCTCAGGGAGTCCAGTTGTTAAAAATGCTAAAAGTCCCGCTGTTAAGATTCCAAAAAGCATCTCATATACATGCCAAGTGAGAACATCGTCCATAAATACAATATTAAGGTAGCCACTCCAAACAAGTCCCCATAAAAGCATAGAAAGAATCATATAGGGTGCTAATAGTAAAAAAGCAGGACGAAAGCCATACGCTAAATAGGGAGGAACATTTTTTTCATCTGGGTAATATAAATAATGGTTTGTTGCATGTGATTTTTCTTCTACGAGTTCTTCTTTCATTATTTTAACTCCAGTTCAAAGGTATTTATAATTTCTGTATCTTGGAGAATTTTTACACTTTGTGTATAAATGTAGCTATCATCCCGTTTACTTTGTGCGAGTTCATAAGAAAACTTTTTCACTATATGTCCTGGGTCTGCTTTGAGTAGAAGGATTTCATCGCTAAGTCGTATAGCTTCCATAAGGTCATGAGTAATATAGAGTATACTAATTTCCTTTTTATCAATCATTTCTATAAGGATTGCTTGAAGTTCTTTTTTAAGTCCAATATCTAAAGCTGAAAAAGGCTCATCAAGAAAAAGAAGGGCAGGTTGTGTGACTAAGGCTCTAGCAAAACTTACACGTTGTTTCATTCCTCCACTTAAATCTTTAGGAAACTTATGAAAATCACTTTTTTCTAAGCCAAACTTGAGAGCTATCTCTTGTGCTTTAGGCATGGCAACTTGCTTTTTTTCTCCACGTGCAAAAAGTCCTAATGCAACATTATCTATAACATTTTTCCAAGGAAGAAGTCGTCCTTCTTGAAAAGCAAATGCACTACTTGAAAAGCTGTTTGTTACGCTACCTTCTTCAACATCAAGTAAACCGGCACAAAGGCGCATTAAAGTAGTCTTACCACCACCACTTGGTCCAACTATTGAAAGAACCTTTCCTTTGTCTAATTGGAAGTTTATATCACGAAGAATCTCGGTGAAACCAAAATGATGATTAAGGTCTTTTACTATTAATCTCTCCATAACTCAACCTCTCTTTTTATGGGTTCTAGTATGATGTACTCTATAATCATAAGAGAAGCTATCATTATAGATACAAGTGCCAATGCAGTAGGAGTATCGAGTTGAGAACGTGATACAGCAAGTAGGGCACCCATTCCATCACTCGTCGCCAGAAGTTCTGCCATAATGACAATTTTCCAAGCCATCCCAAGTCCACTAACCCAAGCTGGAAAAATATAAGAGAAGATATGAGGAAAATATATATCAAGAAATCTCATATGCCAGGGGAGAGAAAAACTCTCCGCCATTTCTTTTAGTTCACCATCAAGAGTGCGTGTTCCTTGTAATGCTCCGACAAATATAATAGGAAAAGAGGCAACAATAATGGTGAAAATCACAGTTTCATCACCCATACCAAACCAAATCATTGCTAAAACAATCCAAGCAATAGGAGGCATACCAACTAGAATACTAACGATAGGGCGACTCATCATAGAAGCTGTTGCGAAGAAACCAGCTAATAGTCCTAGTACAGATCCAAGTAGTAGAGATAAACCAAATCCAACTGATGCACGATAGAGTGTAATATTTATTTCAGTCCATACTGCTTCATTTTGTAGCATTGTCACTAATGTTTGGAAGGTTTCTAGTGGTGAAGGTAAAACAAGGTTCCCATAGATTTGGTTTCCCATATCCCAAAAGGCGATGAAGAGTAAGATGGAGGCGATAGAACTCCAACCACTCCAAAGATAGGAGGGAAAGTCTTTGAGTATTTTAATAATAAAATTTATCATCAGGGAGTTTTCCGCCTATACTCTTAGGATTATTATTTTTTAAAAGCTTATAAAAGAATTCTAAGTCAGTTTTTGAATCTTTAGCACTTACAGCTTCTAACTGAACGTATTCCATGCTATCTGCTACCGCTTGTGGATCTAACATTGGAATGTAGTTTGCAACAAGTTCACCGGCTTCTTGTGGATGATCTTTATACCACTGTAGAGACTTGGCATACTCCTCGTTAAATCTTTGTATAAGATGTGTGCTCTTTTTTCCGATAACGGCCATTCCTGCTTGCGGAATTTTAGACTCAATGTTAAAGGCTTTTCCCCACTCTTGCTGTATATCACTGCTTCTATATAAATCTGGTGCTATGAGTTTAAGAGGAAAGGAATTTGTCTTTCTCAAAGCCATAGAGATAGCTGGTTCTGCTAAAAGTGCATGATCAACTCTTCTCATAATGAGCATTTGCATTGCATCTATCGGTGAACTCAAATATTGTAAGTTAAAGTCTTTTTTTGGATCTAAGCCTTGCTTTTTTACAATCTCTTCAAAAAGAATGTCTGGCATATCAGCACGAAAAGGCATAGCAATGTCACAGCCTTTAAAATCAGCAAGCGTTTTTTTATCTTTATCTCGAGTAATCATCCCTAAAATACCCCATACAGAGACATTGAGAAGTTGTATATCAACACCTCTATTGTAAAGATTTGCCGCTACATTTGTGGGGATAGCAATAAAATCAGCACGATTTCGAAGAGTTAAAGCCCTCAACTCATCAGGATTTTTCCACATAACAAATTCAACTTTATCAGCTAAGTCACTCAGTGCTCCGCTCTCTATCATATGTAAAAGAGGATGTGAAACAGAAGCCATTGGACCACTTAAAGTTAATGTATCTAACTTTTTAAATGCATCAGCATTGAGTGATAATACAAGACCAGTAATTAATATTAATATTTTGAACATTTTATCTCCTTAAAATAAATAACCGATTCTAAAAACAATTCTTTGTTTCTCTAATGGTTGGTATTGGCTAAGATTGTAGTGTGCTAAAAAAGAGACACCAAGACCTAAGTGAAGTTTAGGTTTATCAAAAGGCATGAACTCTATCTCTGGAGTAATGTACCCAACTGTACCACTAAATGCTTTAAATGGTAAAACTGCTTGTAGCATAGGGTTTGTATCATTTCCTATATCTGTTTTAGTATTGTATTTTCCATTGTATTCTATACCTAAATTGACGTTTTTAGTTATAGCTTTTGTGAATGACAAATCATAAGATAACTCATTACCAAAGTCATAGTCATTTTGTGCTAATGGTCTATATGTATACATAGTATGAAAATCGACTCTCATATCTTTGTCAATTATTTTAGATATTCCTAATTCTGCTTTATACTCATATCCACCAGTACCCATTTGTGTGGGTAAAGGAGTATTTACATTGAGTGCAAATGGAGGAGCCTTTTTAAACCCGTCATCCGTTGAGCCTGTTGGAAACTTTATTCCTGCACCAATACTAAGTTGAAATCCATATTCTTTCATGGGAAGAACAACGTATCGAGCCATTACAACTATATCTCCAAGCCCACTATTATCAATCGCAACATCGTTGGGACCTAATTTTGCAGTTGCCTGTATGTCTTTATAAGGCACAATCACTTTAATATCTAAATCTTTACTAACTCCATACGCTAAGCCTAGAAGAGTTATATTTGCTGTTGCATCAAGATTTTGGGCATTAGTTACTTCTTTAGTCCCGTTATACATAGAGTTTCTCTTAATGTATATATTTTTAATCTGCATTTTTAATTTACCCTCAGGCATAGTCATTGCCCCTCCCTTAGAATTTATTCCAGGTATTACTTGTGCATGGATTAACATACTTGTAGCTATTAGAATTAATATGATTTTTTTCAATTTCTTTCCTTTACGATAGTTTAGGAGGAATTGTATTGAGAAATACTTAGGAATTATTTATATTGATAATCATTATCTTTTATAGAGTACTAATATATCACTTTTTTTGAAAGTTTAAATAATGTATCTTTATTGATTTCAGATTATTAGAACTACTTATTTTCTGTACTTATCTATTTATCCTGAGTTACAAAGAGCACACAAGTGAATAGGTGCACGTAGAGTAAGAATAGTGGTAACCTTACTATATATAGAGTAGGTCTATTTAAGGGATGTTATCTCTAAAATAAGCAATAAAGAAAATAGTAATGATTATCAATATAAGAATTATATAAGTTTCTACAGTTATTATTTCAATAATCATTATCACTATAAGGAGTCAATTATGATAAAAACAAAAATTTTAGGTTCTATAGCTTTAACAGCTATCTTAGCACTTGGTATAAGTGGTTGTAGTGGAGGTGGTGGAGATACCGAAACTCTAGGTGGAACAACTACTACTCAAACGGAAGCAACAGGAATTTCTGCAGCGAACAAAACTATAGCGCTCACAACATATGCTAATATCGCTTTAGCCAACTATACAGATGCATTATATGATGCTTCAAACTTAAATACTGCTCTTGATACATTTGTTAGTTCTCCAAATGATACAACACTTCAAGCTGCAAAAAATGCATGGAAGAGTGCAAGAATATCTTATGGAACAACAGAAATTTTCAGACTAGCAGATGGCCCAATTGATGCAGCGGAAGGTTTTGCTGCTACATTTGGTGCACCAGAAGGGCAATTAAATGCTTGGCCACTAGATGAAAATATGATTGATTATACAACAGCTGCAAGCGGAGCTGTAACAAGTGGTAATATTATTGACACTGTTGGAGTATTTACACCAAGTGGCAGTGAAGCTACAAGTGTAGATGTAACTACTATAACAAAAGAAACGCTCTCAGCACTTAACGAAAACGGTGGAGATGCTAATATCGCAACTGGTTATCATGCAGTCGAATTTTTACTATGGGGTCAAGATCAAGATTACAATAGCTTTTTAGATGATACAATCACAAATGGAGCTACGACAGCTGGCTTAAGAAATGTTACTGATTATACTTCAGCTGCAAACGCAGATAGAAGAAAAGATTATTTAGTTGCTGCCTCAGAGTTAATCGTTGATGATTTACAACTTATGGTTGATGCTTGGACAAGTGTTACAGGATCATATCGTGAAGCATTTCTAGCATCTGGTAGTAATGCAATAGCAACAAATACAGCATTGAAGCAAATTTTTATAAGTATGGGAACATTCGTTAAATCTGAACTTGCAAATGAGCGTATGGCTGTAGCTATACTTACTCCGAGTGAAGAAGATGAGCATTCATGTTTTTCTGACAATACACATGTTGATGTAGATAAAAACTACCGTGGTTTTGTAAATGTGCTTAAAGGTGAATACAAAGGAAGTTTACAAGGAACAAGTTTTTATTCTTTACTTCCACAAACGAATAAAGATACTCTTGATACATTTATATCAAGTATAGAAACAAAAATTACAGCAATGAACAATGCTGTAACATCTGAGCACTTTGATTATCAAATTAAAGATGGAAGTTCAAATAAAGACAATCTAGTGAGTATAAAAAATGAACTAAGAGAATTAGGTGATGAAATGGTAACTGTTGCTACTGAGTTTGATATTTCATTAAGTACAGATGATGTAACTGATGCGGATGAAACACAGCTATAGGCTAATGCACAAAGTAACACACTTTATTATTCCAGCAATTTTTTTACTTGCTGGATGTTCTTTTGATACAAAGTCAAAAATTATAATAAAAGAACCTATGGGTGTGCAGTTTACAAAAGATACCTCTAAAAATGCTTTTTCAAAATCAATAGATTTTAAAAGTAATGATTCTATAGATATGCATATACTTGGAAAAAGCTTTTTTACTATTCCTTGGGTGGAGGCTCCAGCAGCTACAACCGCTCGTGATGGACTCGGCCCACTTTTTTCAGCAAATACTTGTATACATTGTCATCCAAAAAATGGGGCTGGAATTGCCACAGATAAAAATGACAAGATAACACGTTCATTAGTCATGCGTCTTTCAATTCCTCATGGAAGCGATGAGGTGAAAATGAAAAATGGTTTTATACCTGAACCAACTTATGGTGGTCAACTTTCTGTCAACGGCACGAGTAACACGCCTTTTGAATCCAGTGTAAATCTTACATATAAAAAAACTATAGGTAAGTATGCTGATGGTTCTACATATGAACTACAAAACCCTACATACACATTATCAAATCTTCAATATGGTCCTTTACATAAAGATATAAACATTGCTCCTCGAATTGGCCTAGCGCTGATTGGGCTTGGAGCTTTGGAAAGTATTGATGAAAAAGACATTTTGAAAAATGAAGATATAGAAGATAAAGATGACGATGGAATCAGTGGTAAAGCTAACTGGGTTTATAACCCTGAAACAAATTCTACTGAGCTAGGTCGCTTTACTTGGAAAGGCGCGGCAGCAACTGTACTTCACCAAACTGCTAATGCAGCACATAATGATATGGGCTTATCTAATCCATTATTTCCAAAACATAATTGTACTGATGCACAAAAGGAGTGTAAAAAGGCATCAAAGGGAAAACATGATTTTGATTTACCTCAAAACAGATTGAACGCTATTGCTTATTATCTTAAAACTTTAAAAATACCTAAACAAAGAATTGGAAAAAACTTTTTTAAAGGTGAAGCAATATTTAATGAGCTTGGCTGTGTTAAATGTCACACTCAAAGTTTTAAAATAGCGGATTCTCAAACAATAAAACCTTATAGTGATTTATTACTTCACGATATGGGAGAGGGGCTTAGTGATGGGCATACGATGTTTAAGGCAAATGCTAACGAGTTCAGAACACCGCCACTTTGGGGAATAGGGCTTTATAAGAAGATGAGTTCAAAAGTTTCACTTCTTCACGATGGTAGAGCTAGAAATATTGAAGAAGCTATTTTATGGCATGGCGGTGAAGCAAAAGAGACAAGAGAATTATTTAAAAAGCTCTCAAAAAAAGATAGAAATTATCTTATTGAATTTTTAAATAGTATATAAATTATATAAGGAGATAGTATGAAAAATATTATAAAAGGCATCGCGACATTTTTAATTGTTGGTATGTTTATTGGATGTAGTAGTGGAGATAACTCTTATGATGGAGAAAATGGCCTCCTAAGCGGAATTACAGATACTACTTCCCTGGATACCTCAATAAACGAAATTTATACGCAGATAATTTTAGAGGATGTAAAATCTGCTTTGGCTCAATCACAAACACTACTTAAAAGAATACAAACTTTAAATGCAAACTCAAGTGTAGATAATCTACTTCAAGCACAAATTGAATTTAAAAAACTTGTTCTCGCTTATAAAAGAGTTGAGGTAGTTTATGTAGCTGGATATAACAGTGACAAGATGAGAGATATTGCTGAATTTTATTTGGAAAATTTTATAAAAGGTTCAAAGTCTCAAGATATCGGTGGAGACCTAGATAGAGTTTTTTCAGGTGAAGCTTCACTTATAGCTAACTCTTTAAAAGGGATTACTGCTTTAGAATATACCCTTTTTGGAGATAATGAAAATATAAGCACTGTAGTTACTAAGATGAAAGGTATAAGACTTACATCAGCTCTTATAATGATAGATAAAATTTCGGGACATTTACTAGAAATACAAGACTACTATGAAAAGACAAGTACATTTGCTTCAGATGGAGAAGCCTCACTCAGTGCTCTTTTAAATGTACTCTCTCAGCAGTCATATAACCTTCGTGAGTTACGTATAGGCGATGCTGCTGGTTTGACTGTTAAATATCAAGGCGACCCATCAGCTACTAGGCTTGAGTATTACAAAAGTTTACATTCATTAGAGTCAATTGAGGAAATTTTAAAGACTTTGAAAACTGTAATGGACATAGGCTTAACTGATATAGCAGCTCTTGGAAACACGAGTTCAGAAGCAGAAGCTATATCTAGTGCTATAGAGGATGCGCTTAATATTGCAAATAGCTATCCCTCAACTTTGGAGAGTTCTCTTAGCAATTCTAGGACTACAGAGTTATATGAGACTACAAGAATTATTCAAAATAACATTACAGCACTTATCAATGGTCTAAACTTCACACAAGATATTATTGATGCGGATGG
>NZ_JBLHOE010000057.1:0-22971 GCF_047622445.1 Sulfurimonas sp. | reverse complement strand
AGTAGCCAAGCATCTTCTCATAAGGCACATTCGTTGAAATAAAATTACCTAACAAATCAACTGTACAAATTCCTACAGGAGAATTCTCTATGATAAGATGCAATCTCTCCTCACTTTCAATTAATGCGAATTCATTTTTCTTACGTTCATTGGTATCAAGTATTATACCTTCTATGTACACAAATTCATTATTTTTAAATATTCCGACACCTTGTTCCCAAACCCACTTTTGTGTTCCATCAGCCATAATAATACGATATTCTAATTCATAGTTCTCATGTTTTATAAGTGCATTTTGTACTGTATTCCAAACATGTTCACGATCATCTATATGAATAATTTGGTTATAACTAATTAGCTTGTTGTCTATAACATCATCTACCTCATAGCCTGTTAATTTTTTACAGTTATCACTGAGAAATAGCATGCTCCATTTAGCATCATTTTTAGTTCTAAAAGCCATTCCAGGTAAATTTGAAACAAGGGTTTTTAATTGTTTTTCACTTTCTTCTAATGCTATATTATTTAGTTTTATTTCTGATATATTAGTATGCGACCCTATCATCCGAATAGCTTTATCCTCTTCATCGAATAAGGTTACTGCTTTAGATTCAATCCATACCCAATGACCGTCACGATGTTTTAATCTTTGGATATTTTTAAATATCTTTGTTTTTTTATTAACAGCATCTTGAACATCTAAAAATATTTGTTCCCTATCATCAGGGTGAATACGACTATCCCACTCTTCATATTTATTTTCTAATTCATCATCTGCATAACCCAATATTGCTTTGAGTGATGGGGAGAAATATACATCATTTGTAATTAAATCCCAATCCCATATACCATCAGAAGCAGCTTCAGTTACGAAACGATAACGTTCTTCTTGTTTTATTAACAACTGTTCTCCATTAATATTATAAAGAGCATAAGCAATATCTCCAGCAACTTCACCTAGAAGTGATAATTCAATATCATCTAAAATATACTTTTTTTCAACAGAAATACTTAGGTATCCATAGAGTTTATCTTCATGTTTTAACTCTATGGTAAATGCACCTTTGCCCCTATACATATCTTTTAAAGGGCATTCACTGCATATTTGACTCGTATTTTCAATATAAGAAAATTGTTCATCCACTTTATTAATACAGTATGGACTCCAAGCATTTTTAATTTTTTCTTTAAAAATTGTAAAATCATCAGAACTGTCATTACCTACGATATGTTCAATTTGATGCTCATCATTTAAAGTCATAATCCAAGTATGTCCATAAACATGATTTGATGTCAATATATTACAACTATCTTGAAGCATTTGTTTTACTTCTTTTTCTCGAACAATAAGCTGATTTACATCTCGTATAACAGCTAATACACCATTTAAGTGCTCATTCCTATACATATGTTTTGATATTCTTGTTATGGTAAAATAAACAATAATTAAAAATAGCAATAAAATGGCTATATTTATTTCATAACTAATAAATACTGATTTATCAAAAGTGCTATCAGCTTCATTTATAAAGTTGTCGGCCTTATCTTTTGCATAATCGTAGAGTTTGTAACTTGAGTTTTCCAATTTAAGAACATGGCTTGCACCTTTGCCTTTAGTAATACTAATAGCTTCGGTAATTTTATTATTTTTCACTAATTTAATAACTTTATCTCGTATTGGCTTCCAGTCATGAAAAAGCTTAAAAGTCTTTTCTTGAAGTTTTAGACCTTCTTCACCGAGTATCTTCTTTTCAATAATAATTAAGTTAGTATAAACACGCTTTTCATGGTTATTTACCTGTTCTATAAGATGTCCCAGTTCTTTTTCTGATGATGAAAGTACAATATCTTTCATATCTCTGTGAATTCTATATACATCTAGTTTTACTTTCAAAGAAGCATTTGAGACGTTTAAAGGATGTTCATATATGTTTGAAGTGATTTTATGCATAGTCTTTATCTGATGAAAACCTAGAAACTTTGAAATTATTGCTAATAAGGCTACAAATAAAAATGCAAAAAGAACAATATATATTTCTTTTTTACTTTTAATTTCTCTTTGCACGAAAAATCCTTTATTAAATATTAATTTATTATATTTAATTATAGTGCTTTCTATCTTTATTAAAGCACCTTTAAAGAATATTATGATTTATTAGTCAAAGAAATGCATCTAATTTTTTTTCTACTTCGTTCGCAGGTGAAGGTTTATGATAAAGATATCCTTGAATTTCAGAGCAAGAGTGTTCAAGTAAAAAATCACACTGTTCTTGCGTTTCAACGCCTTCTGCTAAAACATCAAGGTTGAGATTTTTTGCCATTGAAATGATAGTTTTTGTAATCTCTTTATTATCTTCAGTCTCTGTGAGAGTCATAATGATAGAACGATCAATTTTTACTTTATTTATAGGTAGTCTTTTGAGATATGCTAAAGATGCGTTATCAGTGCCAAAGTCATCAACTGAAAATCGAATTCCTAAAGCACTGAGTTCATTGAGTTTTGCGATAGTACATTTAGGATGATGCATTATTTGAGTGACCATAATCTCAAAAGAAAATTGTTCTTTGTCAAAATCAGCTTCTTGCATGGTGTTTTGTATCTCATCAATAAAATTATTTTTTTCAAGACTTAATATAGATAGGTTCAAAGAGAGTATTCCAGGGTTTAATCCAGCTTTTCGCCATTTTCCAAATTGAGTCATGGCTTCTTTCATTACCCATTTATCTATATCAATGATATAGCCAATTTCTTCACTCCGTGAGATAAACTGATTAGGTAAAATCAATCCCATTTCAGGGTGTCTCCAACGTACTAATGCTTCCATCCCAATTATAGTGTCATCTCTGGCATCTATTTGCAGTTGATAATACACTTGTAATTCATTATTTTTTATAGATTGAATAAGGTCTTGTTCTAGTTTTTCACGGTTGAATACTTTGTTTGCTAATTCTGAGCTATAAAACTGATAATTATTGTGACCACTACTTTTTACTGTATGCATAGCTGTAGAGGCATGATTTAAAAGAGTTACCGCATCTACATTTTCATCTGGGTATACAGATATACCAAGACTAAAAGTGACATCAAGTTTATGATAACTTATAAGAAGTGTTTCTTTTGATAATTGCATCAGTTTATCAATAACTACCTGTATATAGGTAGAATTATCAAAGTTATCAAGGATTATAATAAACTCATCATCATTAAGTCTAGCAACAGTATCACTTTTACGTACAGTGTTTAATAGTTTTTTTGATAGAAGTTGCAAAACTGTATCCCCGACATAAAAGCCAAATGATTTGTTTATTTTTTTAAAATGGTCAACTCCGAGGTAGAGAATTGCTACTCTCTTTTTATATCTTCGAGCATTTTCCATATATTGTCTGAGACGGTCTATTGCAAGTCCGCCATTAACAAGACCTGTTAATGAATCATGTCCAGCTTCATACTGAAGCGCATGTTCTATAATAAAATGTTTTTTGAGACTCTTTCTAAGTTTATGAACCCAAATCAGTAGTACAATAACTATAAAAATCAAAGATATAATAAGTAACGTTGTCATCATCTTCCTTCATAATATTAAAAAAGATTTTTTGGATTTAATATACTGATGTCTTTTTGCATACCTTTTGTATGTGTATCCATATTTTGAGTATTTATGGATATATTTGATATATCAGTGCTCATTTGCTTAATATCTAAACGCATATTTGCTATTGAGGTATCAATAGATCGTACATGTTGTATATCTTTACGCATTGCAGACATATCTGATGCAATTGATTCCATATTAGCAGATAGTGAAGATATTAAAACCCATAGAATATAGCCCATAACCATTGTTATAAGAGCGATAACAAATAGAACAAGATAAGAAAAGGTTTTATCTCTCATCCTATCTTCATTTATTGCTTCAACAATTTTTGATTCATGATTTGTATACATACGCTTTCATTCCTTATCGATTTTTATACATAATCGTAATTATACAGTTAAATAAATTAAAAACTGTTTTTCATATATGAACAATCAGTTAGAACCTTTTCTATGGATGAGAATACGATCCTACTTAATATTACAATGAGAGAATTTAATACGAGTATGCTTAAAGAATCTAACTCTAAAAAATAAATAGTCTGATTATTTTTTAATCATAAAACTATACTAAAAATAACATATACCTATTATAATTATCTCAACTAATTATCTAGAGGAGATTTTATGGCAGGATTTAAAGATTTAAAAGGACAAGGACATACCCCAACTTTGTTCATGGCTTTTTTGTATTTCGATATGAGTTTTATGGTTTGGACAATGTTGGGACCCTTAAGTACAGAAATATCTGAGGCCTTAGCACTTGCTGGTCATATTATGACAGCCGGTGAAAAAGCAACACTACTTTCACTTCCAATTCTCTCAGGTGCAATTTTAAGAATTCTTCTTGGATTTGGCGTTGATAAACTTGGTGCAAAAATGACGGCGATGATGTCACAAGTTGTTGTTATTGTTGCACTTTTAACTGCTTACTTAATGGGCGATGGCATTACATACAATGCGCTTCTGTTTGTAGCTCTTGGTCTTGGTTTTGCGGGAGCTTCTTTTGCAGTTGCACTTCCACAAGCCGGTCAATGGTATCCACCTAAACTTCAAGGTGTTGTTTTGGGTATTGCTGGAGCTGGGAATATTGGTGTTGTTATTGACTTTCTTTTCGCTCCTAAGATCGCTGAGATTTGGGGATGGGCTTCTGTATTTGGTGTAGGTGCTGTGATGTCAATAATTGTTCTTATTGCATACGCATTTATAGCTAAGGATGCTCCAGAGTCTGTCTATAAAGCACGACCTAAAAAGCTTTCTGATTATGGAAAGTTACTTAAAAACAAAGATACATGGTGGTTCTCACTTTTTTATGCAATATCTTTTGGTGGATTTGTAGGGTTTGCGGGATATATGAAAGTGTATCTAATGAACACTTACCAAGCAGATATGTCCGCTTTTGGTTTAGATGTGTTAAATGAGGAAAATGTAAAGGTAATCGCTGGTTACTTTGGCGCTTTATGTATCTTTGCCGGGGCAGTTCTTCGTCCAGTTGGTGGAAGTACCGCAGACAGAATCGGTGGTATAAAATCACTATACTTCTTTTATGGAATGGTTGCGCTACTTGTAACTATTAGTGCGACGGTTCAGTTACCATTTTTCTTAGCAATCTTTGTATTGTTCTTAATCATGGCTAACCTTGGTATGGCAAATGGTGCAGTGTTTCAACTCGTACCTCAAAGATTTGGTAAAGATATCGGAATTATGACAGGACTTGTTGGTTGTGCTGGTGGTTTAGGCGGAACAGCTTTAATTAAAACACTTGGTTGGTCTAAGGGTGCATTCGATGGTTACACAGCAGGTTTCTTAATCTTCGCAGCTGTTGTTGTCATAGCTATTATCGGTCTATCTTTAGTAAAAACTAGATGGAGAACTACTTGGGGAGTTCAAGCTGGAGGAATGATTTAATCATTCCTGCAACACATATACAAAAAAATTTTTATTACTGTTAAAATACGATATTAATTTACCAGAAGAAGGTTCTAAAAGATACAACTCTGTTTTTAAACTATATAAAAGGCTAGGTACTCACTCTTTTAAACCCATATACCGTACTTTTTTGGCTTAGTGTAACAACGTATTCAAGTACTACTGGCTCACTAGGCCTCACACTTTTGGGAATGATTTTTGCCTTAATGCTTTGGGTTACTATTATGCCCTACTTGGTATATAAAAAAGAAGCCTTATTTCAGATAAGTTTTCATCCATTATCGCAATTATTTCTTCTCTTATAATTTTACTCTTTGCTTTGTCATTACTCTTAGAAAGCTTTCAAAAAATAATTATTTTCTAATCATTCCTTTTTCTAAGTGTTGTCAAACTGATAGATAACACCAGATTCATACTCTTTTACTAAAACTTTAAAACACCCTGCTACATATTCAATAATACGTGAAACACAAGTTGTTTGTGCAATAATGTCATTCTTAAGATAAGTTTTCTTCTACTCCAACTCTTGAGAGTTGTGCGATAAGATATGTAGTAATGGAACAAAATATAAAGAATTGGATACACACTAATGACTGATAACACTCAAATAATCGAACTTTATACAGAGTTAGCCCAAAACCCAAATAAAGACTTTGGTTGGGATAAGGGTTTAGAAAATGCATTGGCACATGGATACAAGCAAGAGTGGATTGAAAAAATTCCAAGTAAAGTCTGGGAGTTTTGTGCAGCTGTCGGAAACCCTTTTAAAGATGCAGAGATTAACAAAGGCGATACAGTTTTAGACCTTGGCTGTGGGGCTGGCCTTGATGCACTTGTTGCTTCACTTTTAGTTGGAGAAAGTGGAGAAGTTGTTGGTGTTGATATTACTCCAAAGATGGTAGAAATTGCCACTGATCATGCAAAAGAAATGAAGGCTAAGAATGTCAAAATATTACAGAGTAGTTTTGATGCTATTAATGTAGAAGATGAAAGTGTAGATGTAGTTATATCTAACGGTGCTATAAACCTTACATCTTGTAAAGAATCAGTTTTTACTGAGATATATCGTGTACTAAAACCAAATGGCAAAATATTCTTTGCTGATATGATAGATATTTCCATAGATGAAGGAAGTTGCTGTTTGGTTGAACAAGCTTCTTGTTGTGATAGTGGTGAAGAAGATTGGGCAAACTGTGTAGCTGGAACGATGAGAGAGAGTGAGCTTATAGAACTTATACAAAAAGCTGGGTTTAAAGATGTAAAGTGTACTGGGCATAATCATTACACAACAGCACAAACAACAAAGGGAGCTACATTTATAGCTACTAAAATTCCCGCTCAAGAGTTAAGAGAAAAGCATTGGAATAGTCTATTTCAACGTGTAGATTACACACAAGTTCTTTGGCATCAAACTTCACCGCAAAAATCTTTAGAACTTATCAAAAAATACACAAAAAGTCATGCTAATATAATCGATGTAGGTTGTGGAGCATCGCATCTTGTGGACAATCTACTTGAATGTGGATACAAAAATATCACTCTTCTTGATACGTCTAAATATTCACTCGATATAGTACAATCAAGAGTATCTAATGATAATATAAGATGTGAATGTAATGATATTTTAAATTTCAAAACAGATAAAAAGTTTGATATTTGGCATGATAGAGCAGTCTTTCATTTTTTACTTAGTAAAAAAGAGAGAATAAAATATTTTGAAATACTGAATGATTCACTCAAAGATGAAGGAATTGCAATAATCAGTACGTTTAAAGTAGATGGACCTACCCAGTGTGCAGGTCTTGATATAGTTCAGTATAATCACGCAAGTATGCTATCCCAATTAACAGATGAATTCGAGCTCATTGAGAGTGAAGATTATCTTCATATAACACCTAAACATACTCAGCAGAAATATATATATTTTATTATAAAAAAAAGATGATAACTTTAGAAATTATCATCTTCTAATTATTCTGGTTTTTCTTTTTTCACTTTGATTTTACGATGTCGAGGTTTCTTTTTTCTATCTTTTTTCATATTTCGTGAGTGATTAGAAACCGGTGTTGCAACAAAACCATCAAGTACTTTTTCTTCGATTTCTTGTTTCATATTGAATTCAATATCACTTAACAACCTATCATCTTCGGGGCTTACAAAAGTAATAGCTTCACCCTTCTCATACATAAAAGATAAACGATTATAATAATCCTGTACAAGATCCGGTAAATCGTAACTAAGAACAAGTTTTATATTATCTAAATCTAGTGTTTGAAAAATCATATCTGTTGTGATAAGAATATCTAAAGCACCCAAATGAAAACCTGTTGCAGCTTCTATCTGATGTTCTTCTCTATGATTTCCATGAACTGCAATAGCCTTAAACTCTTTAGAGATTAAAAACTCACTCAAGATATCTGCTTTTTTCTTACTTTTTACCACAACAACTATCTGTGTATCTTTATAATTATTAAGCAATAACTCAATCATTGATAACTTATCATGTTCTTGAACAAAATAAACGCACTGCGTAGTTCTTAGAGCTACACTTCTTTGGTCATAATATAATTTTTGTTTTGGTTTATCATCGTTCTCAGGCATGTAAAAATTCCTTAAAGTATTTATGCAATTATATCTGATTCCATAAGATACAAATGTAGCTAATAGAAAACTTTATATATTTTAAGATATTTAATAATATAATGTAGATATATAGCTTACATATAAAATCTACAAAAAAGGCTTTGTAATGAAAAGTAATAAACTAATATTTAATTGTATTAACACTATACCAAATCCTGTAATTATAACAAATGGTATAGAACTATTAATCTCAAATAATGATTTTCTAAACTTTTTTGATTGTGTAAATGTTGAGGAATTCGTATCCAAACATACTTGCGTATGTAATCTTTTTTTAAATCATCCAAACTACTTTTCACTTAGTAAATTAGACCAAGGTATACTATGGACTGAGCACTTAAACAAAAGTGATAATGATATAAGCATAGTTTCTATTCTTGATATGAATAAAAAACCTAAAGTATTTGAAATTACTATCAATCAACCCCAACAATATGAAAATCATTACATAGTAGTTTTTACCGATATAACTGCTGTGCAAAATGAAAATACTTTATTAGAAAAATTGGCATACATTGATCCTTTGACAAATATATATAATAGACAAATGTTTGATCAACTCTTACTAAAAGAAAAAGAAAATAAGAAAAGGTATGGAGATAACTTATCGCTTATTATGCTAGATATAGACTATTTCAAAGCTGTTAATGATAACTATGGACATAATATAGGGGATAAAACATTAATTACTCTTACTAAACTTATAACTAAGCACCTAAGAGTAAGTGATATATTTGCCAGATGGGGTGGAGAAGAGTTTATGATTCTACTACCAAGAACAAATATAGATACCGCTTACGATAAAGCTGAAGAGCTCAGAGGATTAATAGAAAATTATAAAGATACTGGTATACCAAAGATTACCGTAAGTTTTGGTGTAACAGAGATCTTAGATAAAGACAAAAAACAATCGACCTTTATTCGTGTAGATAAGGCACTTTATAGAGCAAAAATTAAACGTAATAATGTGGCTATATATTAATTCTTAAATGCTTTTATATTGAGTTCACCTGCTATGTAATCATAATTAGCTACAATAAAAAAAAACCTAAAGGCTTGTTTAATGAACAAAGAGAGTGTTGATATACTAATAATTGGAGGAGGCCCTTCTGGTGGAGTTTGTGCGGTAACTGCAAAGATGAATAATCCCGACAAAAGAATTATGGTAATTAGAGAACATGAGAAACAACTTGTACCTTGTTCAATCCCATATATATTTGGTAAAACACTAGGCAGTGTTGAAAATGGTCTTGGTTCATGTGCAATGGCTACACAAATGGGAATCGAAGCTGTAATCGGCGAAGTAAAAGATATAGACATTAAAAATAAGATTGCTTATTATGGTGAAAATGCTATTTCGTTTGACAAGCTAGTTATTGCTACAGGTTCCGTACCATTTGTACATGAATCTCTACAACATTCTTTGAGTCTTAATGGTGTCTTTACAATTGCTAAAAGTGTAGAGCTCATCACAAAACTAAAAAAATACGCTGATGATAAACAAAATATCATCATTGTAGGAAGTGGCTTTATCGGTGTAGAAATAGCTATGGAATTTGCCGGCATAGGGAAAAATGTCATAATGGTTGGAGGAAGTAAATATATACTTAACCGAGCTTTCGATTCAGACATTGCCCAAGAAGCACAAAAAATTGTAGAAGAAGCTGGAGTCACATATATTGGTTCTGATCGAGTTGTTGCAATTATGGATAAAAATGATGACAATACTGTAAATGCTGTCAAGTTAGAAAGTGGAAAAATCCTAGATACAGATTTAGTTATTTTAGCAACAGGCTATCAGCCAAACACGACCTTAGCAACTAAAGTAGGAATTTCACTTGGTCACTATGGTGGTATATGGGTTGATGATTATATGAGAACCCAGAACCAAGATATTTTTGCTATTGGTGATTGTACTGCTAGACGTGGCTTTATTTCTAAAGCACCTTCAAAAGTTATGCTTGCATCTACTTCAGCTGCAGAAGCAAGAGTTGCTGGTAGTTCTATATATGGTATAAAATATTTAAAAGGAATGAGTGGTACCATTTCTATATTTTCAACAAAAATTGGCGATACTGTTTTTGCTTCAGCAGGAGTAACCTCAACAAAGGCAGAGGCAAAAACAAAGACTACTATGGTAATTGGATCATTTCAAGGCATCAACCGTCATCCGCGTACAATACCAGGAGCGCATAAACAGTATGTAAAACTCATAGTCTCAAGATACAGTGGTCAAATTCTTGGTGGACAGGTTATTGGTTCAGATGAAGCAGGAGAAATTATTAACCTTATTGGACAAATAATAGAATCTGGAAGAAGTGTTTATAGTGTAATGTCTATGCAAGTTGCAACACAACCTTTACTTACAGGTGCGCCAACAAACTATCCATTAATTATGGCTGCAATTATGGCTATAAAAGAGATTGAGAGTTAGAAGGATGGTGCAAGAATTGCACCATAAATACTTTTAAAATTTAATATTTATATCGGATAGAGAATCTAATATCTTGAGCTTTGTCTACGTAGTTACTACCATTAGGCATATCACTTGTAATTTTACTGGCTGATCCAGTAGTATTTCCAAAAAATCCATTACTTCCTGTGTAATCATAGTCTATGTATGTATAACGAAGTTGAAGAGATAAGATGTCTTCAACTAAATATTCTGTAAAGTATAACTCATATGCATCACCACGCGCAGCAATTTTTGAACCTACGTTAGTATCTTCACCATATGTAATACTTCTCCAGTGTTTTGAACCATGATTATACTCTACACCCATTCTTCCATCTTCACTCATAAGTGAAGGAACTTGTGCACCTAACCAATAAGAGTACCCTGTTACACTTTCGCCATCTGCTGAACCAAGCATTCCCTCATTAGCATCAGGATCCGTTTTGGTAACCGCACCACTCATGAAAAATATACTATCATCAAGAAAGTCATTTATTTCACTACCTATTCCATTTACTTGAAATAATGCTGTTGCACTATGCATATTACCAACTGTTTTAAATCCTTGAGAGTAATTCATTGGATTTACTACGTCTATAAGGTTATGTGCAAAATAGTATTGAGTTTTTAACAAGTACTGACCATCATCATATCCAGTAAATACAATACCAGCCAAGTCAATGTTTGGAATGCTTGATTCATCTTCTGCGTATGGTGCTGCTGAGAATTTAGTACTTGCATTACTCAAACCACGCCCAGCACAAAACTGAAGCTTCATCCCGTCTACCCATTCATTAAAGCTAAATTTTGAACTTAATCCATCAAACTCAACATTCATAGTATGTGCAAGTGGGGATGAAAGTCCATCATCCTCTCTTAAATTGATAGGTGCACCATTTGTTGAAGAGCGACGACCTATACTAAATGTCCATGGAATATCACTACCAAGAAACTCTTCATCTGCATAATAAAAATATGCAGTACGAACTCGTAATGTGTCATCATAAGCATTTTCATTTGAAATCCAGTCAAAATTTTCAAATTCATTTTGAGTAGAAGTACCACCTCTATTACCAAAAGCTTTATTATATGCGAGTTGTCCATGAAAACTTACAGTATCAGTTGCAGCCCAATCCATGTTTATCCACAAACGATTTGTTAAAAAAGCATCATTTTGTTTCTTTGAACCATCCGCCATTTTGTACTGCAAGTTATCAGCTGCAAATCTATAATCAACACCAAACTTAAGATGGCTACCTGAAGTTGCTATATTAAGATCAGTCAGATTTTCTTTAATTTCTTCAAGCTGTTCTTCAACGCTACCTTCTTCTGAGTCTTCTGAATCATCATCGTCAGTAATTTCTTCATTCTCAGCAATTTCTGCAGAGTCTTCTGAATCTTCATTGTCACTAGATTTTAAAAGCAGAATCTCTGCTTTTAATGCCTTCATCTCTTTTTCCATAGCTTCAAATCTATCAAGCATATTAAGCGCATTAAGTGGGCTTACTAATAGTGCTGCGACAATTGAAGATAGTACTACTTTATTTTTCATAAAAACTCTCTCTATTAAATATTATCACAATATTGTAACTGTATATTACTTAAGGCTATATCAAATTAAATCACACAATTGACATAATTTTATATTATAATTACATTTAAGTGATATATAATATAAATTCATATAGAATTTGCTCTAGAAACAATAGGAAAGATTATTATGAAGAAATATTTATTTATTTTTATGTTGACTTACTTTTTTGTAAGTTCCCCTATGAATGCAGCAATCTACAAAGGTCATAAAGTTTTTACTCGGGTATGTGTTAAATGCCATACATCTGGACAATTTTTTGTAGCAAAAAAAACCATATATAACTGGAAAAAGCTGATGAAAAAAAAAGGGCAAGGACTTAAAAAGATACATCTAAAAGAAAAGAAAGCAAAAAAATCGTGGAAGTATTTTAGAAGTAAGAAGTACACTAAAAAGACAAAACACCTTAAAGACTTTTTAGTTGAGTATGCTAAAGATAGCGGTAATGTTCCCGCTTGTAATTGATTATAACTTTCGAATAAACACAACTTTTAAGTAATCCCCCTCTTTAAACTTGGGATTTACTCTAAAGTCTTTTGGTAAAGAAAATTTTTCTTGGACTTTATGATTACCTTTTAACTCTTTAAATGCTCTTTTTATAAAATCTCTAAAAGTCATCATAGAAAAATTTGCTGAGTTTGTTGAAGCTACTATAATTCCACCTTTACTTGTGATTTGAATCGCTTCTTTTAAAAGATTTACATAGTCTTTTGAAGCTGAAAATGTATGTTTTTTACTTCGCGCAAAACTTGGTGGATCTAAAATTACCATATCAAAAAGAAGTTTTTTACGAACTGCGTACTTAAAGTAGTTAAAAACATCTTCGACTATAATCTCTTGAGTATCCACATCAATGTCATTTACTTCAAACTGCTCTGCCGTTTTGGGCAAACTTCTTTTTGCTAAATCTACACTCGTCGTACTTTTTGCTCCACCTAAAGCGGCAAATACAGAAAATGCACCCGTATAAGAAAAGGTATTTAAAACAGTTTTTTCTTTTGCATACTTATCTCGGATAGTTTTGCGTACTTCTTTTTGATCTAAAAACACACCGACCATAGCACCATCATCAAGATAAATCGCAAAATTTGCACCATTTTCTTTTACAATCAATGGTTCAGGAGCTCTTTGTCCACTTACAAAATCATCTGCTTCATCAAGGTACATTCCTTTAGAATCGAATCTTTTTTTCTGATAAATTCCTTTATAGTCTACGCAAGATTTGAAAGCTTCTAAAATAGCTTCACGAAATTCATAAATACCCATGCTGTACCAAGTAATCATATAATATCCGCTAAAGTAATCAATGGTGAACCCACCTACTCCATCACCTTCACCATTAAAAACTCTAAAAGCAGTAGTACTATCATCTGCATAAAAACTTTTTCTGTGACTCAGTGCTGTTTTAATTTTAGTGGTAAAGTAAGTTATATCGATTGATTCACTTGGGTCTGTTGAAAGTATCCAACCAAAACCTTTGTTTTGTAAGCCATAGTAGGCTTTAGCAACAAACTTTTTCTTGGAAGTAAAAAGGTTTACTATGGTACCTTCTTGTGTAACTTTATCAAAATCAACTAATACTTCTTTTAAAAGTAATGGATAGCCATCTTCATATTTTGATACGTAGTCTGATTTTAGAATTAGGTTTATCTCTTTTTTCATAGTGCAATTATAGTATAAAACTCATCTGCTTAACAGAGTTTACACCTAGACAGGCTAGTCGAGGAGAAATTATTGTTTTTGGAAATAACACTTATGCTGGATACTTAGCTAGAAAAGATACTAGAAATCCTAAGTCAAAATATTTTCCTTTAAGCTTGTACCCTAACACCATGCTTTTCTTTGCATGAGTAAGTAGTGCATCTGTTATTTGAAGTGCAGCATTTTTTCCTGGTTTTGTATTATCTATAATTTTTAGCTCTACCTAAATTAACTCCTAAAAGATTTATAAATTTGTTTTTAATGCTTTTACTAGTCTTATTAAATTAGAAGCCAAGTAAAAATTATAATTAAAGTTATATTTTGATAAAGTGACACTAATTAAATATATTTTATTAAAATTTAACATTTATACGTGACTTATAAATAAAGTTAAATTAATATAAATTGAAATACTCGTACTAAGGATAGTTATGGAAACTATATCCGATTTAAAAGCGATTCTACATTCAAAAAGAGCAAATATCTATTATCTAGAAATGTGTCGAGTAATGCAAAAAGATGGGAGGGTATTGTATTTAAGTGAAAACAAAAAAGAATACCAATATTGGAATATTCCAATTGCGAATACAACATGTTTACTTTTAGGTATTGGTACTTCTATTACTCAGGCAGCAATGAGAATGTTAGCACAAGCAGGTGTGTTGGTAGGTTTTAGTGGCAGTGGAGCCACTCCTCTGTTAATGGCTACAGAAATTGAATGGTTTTCACCACAAGGTGAATATAGGCCTACCGAGTATATACAGGGTTGGATGAAATTTTGGTTTGATGAAGATAAACGCTTAGAAATAGCAAAACGGTTCCAGATTGCTAGGATTGAATTTATAAAAAAAGTATGGTCAAAAGATCGTGAGTTAAAACTAGAAGGTTTTAATAGTAATGAACAAGAGCTAAAAAGTATGTTTAACAATACTTTGACTCAAATACCCAGTGCTTATAATGTTGGGAAACTTTTGCAACTTGAAGCAGACTTAACTAAAAAGCTCTATAAATATGCCGCTAAAAAAACCAATCAACTAGGCTTTGTTAGAGAACATGCTAAAGCAGAAGATGCCAATGGATTTTTAGACCATGGAAATTATTTAGCTTATGGATTGGGAGCTACAACACTTTGGGTCTTAGGTATACCTCATGGATTTGCTGTGATGCATGGAAAAACAAGAAGAGGTGCTCTGGTTTTTGATGTAGCTGATCTTATAAAAGATGCCCTCATTTTGCCGTGGGCATTTATCTGTGCTAAAGAGAAGCAGAGTGATAAAGAATTTCGTTCTCAAATTTTACAGACGTTTGTAGAGCATAAAGCATTAGATTTTATATTTAATGAAGTCAAAAAAGCAGCTACTTACTACAAAGAACCAGCATGATGGTTACACTCATTTCTCAGTGTGAAAAAAATGCTCTCAAAAAAACAAGAAGGGTTCTAGACTCTTTTGCAAATCGTATAGGAGATAACACATGGCAAACTATAATAACTCAAGAAGGTTTAAATGCCGTGCAGAAGCTCCTTAGAAAAACAGCTTCTAAAAGTACTGCTGTGAGTTGTCATTGGATTCGAAGTAGAAGCAGAAGCGATTTTTTGTGGGTAGTAGGAAATAAAGAAGCATTTGGTGAAAATGGTATTGTTGCTGTGAATTATGGCACGACCAAAAGATTTATAGGAGAAAAAGAAATTATGTTAGACAAAATATATGCGAATACAAATGGACAACGATTAGATCAACACCTTTTTGCAGTAGGCTATTTGGCAAAAGCTTTAATAGAGAAGACAGTTCCAGAAGATGAAAACTTAGCAGAGTCTGTTTATGTAGCAGGAGTGTGGCACGATATAGGGAAAATTGATGAAAATTTTCAGAATTGGCTTATTAAAGAGTTAAAGAAACAAAAAAAATATAAAGATATTCCTGATGAGGGGGAACATATAGACAAAAAAACAGGTTCTTTTTCATGGGAAAGATATCCCCGTCACAATGAGTTTTCATTACTTTTATTTGAAATTTTATTTGATTCAAATCTTAATGACGATTCGTTTAAAAGAGTTAAACATGCTATATATTGGCATCATGCCAAACCTTTACGTAGTAAGAAAGAAGAAATTAAAAAAGTAGTTGGTATTTTTAATAAAATTGAAAATTTTGAATCTAAGTATAGAAATATCCTAGGAACTCTTGAAGGAATTATGTCATCAATTTCTGAAATAGCAGAGGAATACGAAGATAATAACTTAGAATTAAAGCCAATAAAAAGAATAAAATTTGATGCTATTGAAGAGTTGATTGAAGGTCTTGATTTACCCATCTATAAGCGTTACTCAACTAAAGAAAAGATAGATGCTTATAGACACAATATTGGATTTAATGCTAAAAATAACTTAGCTCGTACAGCTATAGTAACAGCAGACAGACTTATTTCTAAACTTACAGTAGAAGAGTTGGATGCGCACATCTCAAATAAAACATTAGAAAGCTTACTTGATGATGCCTTAAAAAAAGAAAGAGGCTTAGCTAGTGAGATTAAAGAATGCTTAGATGGTTTTATAAAAAACTATCCTGATAGTTTACAAAATGAAAAACAAAAAGAGATAGCCAAAGAACTTTGTGATGAGGAACTAAATGTAGCTGTTTTAAATGGACCAGCAGGGTGTGGAAAAACTAAAATTGCGTTGGAGTGGGCTTTAAATACATCCGCTAAGAAGATTTATTGGGTTTGTCCACGAGTACAAGTGTGTCAGGGTATTTTTGATGACTTACGTTCTTCTGAATATTTACCTAATAGTTCCATTGAGATTGTCACAGGGGAGATTAAAAAGAATGTACAGGATGGAAAAATTACTCAAACAATAGAAGGAGAGGAATTTTCATCTGATATTATCATCACAACTATAGATCAAATAGTAAATAGCATAACAACTCATAAACATATTGCGACACTTATGGACTTTATGAATGCTCATGTGGTGTTTGATGAATATCATGAGTATATTACTATGCAAGGGTTTAATCTACTTTTTGCAGAGCTAATAGAAGCAAAAAAATATCAACAAACAGATGAGTCTTTACCTAATACTTTGTTGGTTTCGGCTACTCCTAATCCATTGTTTGTTGCACAGTTTCTAGGATTAGATAAAGATTCTATTATTGGAATGAAAAGCTTTAACAACAGCAGCTATAAAATTGAGTTTACAGAATTTGATGAAAAAGAAGATGAATTAACAAACCCCTTACTAGCAGAACAAAAGAGTAAAAACACTTTTGTCATTTCCAATACAGCTATTACAGCACAACTCAGTTTTATAAAACACCAAGCTACTGAAAATTCCGTGTTGTTCCATTCTAAATTTACTAAAAGTGACCAAGAGTATTTGTTTTCTGATATTTTTAATTCCTTCAAAAGAAATGGCTCTAAAAAGTATAGTGTCCTTCGAAGTGGACCTGTCATCCAAGCCTCACTTAACATTACTTGCGACAAAATGATAAGTGAAATGAGTCATGCTGAAAACTTCTTACAACGTTTAGGACGACTTGACCGTTTTGGTGAACGTGATGAAGTAAATGTATATACAGTTGCTATTACACAAGGAGTTAAAGAAGGAAAAGCAAAAGATGGAACTTCAAGATTTTTAAATGAGTTAGACAGTTTACAAAGTTCTAAGGTTTGGTATGAGTTTTTAGTAAACAATCTAAGCAAAGAGATTTATACTATTAATGAAATATATGGATTGTATGAAAAATTTTATGAAGATAAAAATACGATTGAAATGATTAGCCAAGATTTAGTTACTGCACTTAAAAAGAGTGTTCTTCTGATAGATGAAAATGTATTAGACCCTAAAAGTTTTCCAAATACTAAGAAAAATGAAAAAGGAGGAGTCAAGATAAAGAAAAATTCATTACGAGGTAATAGCTTATTTGTTCAGATGGCAAAATGTAAAATCAACAGTATAAATGATTTTAATATTTTAGATGAGTATGCTTATGAAAATTTAGATGATGGGGTAACACTAGAAGTTACTGGGATAGAAGGATATGGTGACTCAAATAAGAATCTAGTTGCTTTTATGGCAAAGAAGCATCATAATATTAAAGACGTAAAAAAAGCCTATAAAGATGCTCAATTAAAAACTGAGGCACGAGACCCAAATACACCCATCTATTTGAGTTATACCCTAGAAGATTTAAGCAAGGTAAATACTGAACCTCATCAATATGCTCAATATTATGCAATAGGCTTAAAACAACCTATAGGAATACTTTCACTACAACGACTAAGAAAATAACAAAGGAAATAAGAATGAAAAACGAAAAAATAACAGGCATCAGAAGTGTTGATTTTAAGATCGTAGCTAAAGGCCATGGAGTAGTTAACTGGAACGGTCCAACTAACCTACAAGGTGAAGATGGAAAAACAGTAGACAATCACACGATGCCAAAGTTAAGAGGTTATAGTAATCTATCAGGTAGAGTCAAAGATACTGGGTATAAGTATCGTAAAGAACCTACAGATATTGACTTTAAAAAAAACCCACTTTATATTAGTCAAAATTGTGTACGTCATCATATTTTTAAAGCACAAGCCTTTGATTTACATTTTGCAGATAGAAAAAATATTAAAAGTGTTTTAGCTTCGATTACAGGATTAGTACGTGGATATGTGGTACCTTTAAGTCAAAATAAAAGAACAAGTCCTTTATTGCTAGAAGATTTTGTTGACCAACTGGGTAACGGAAACTTTGAACAATTTGGACAAGCAGGAGCACGTGATAGTTCTTCATTTTATTCAAAAACGACTTTTGGAGATACCGAATACATTTCATATGGGTCAATAAGTATTGAGCAGTTACAGTTTATTTCACTAGATAAAAAATTTGACCGTGAAGCAATGGAGATAAAAATAGGGGAAGGGGAAGAGGTAGCGAAACTGGTAGAGGAGTATGTTCGTTCACTCGACACAAAAAACCGTTCCGCTAAAGTGACTTTTCATGAAAACTGTGTACGAAATGGTACTATTTTTGAAGAAGGTGAAAATGGGATAATATTAAACGATGATGCCGTAGTTATTTTAATAGAAGAGACACTTCGTATGTTAAATGAACTCTCTATTCGTCAAGCAAAATCTTATATGTATGTTGATGAAGTAACTGTAGACTACAATGACAGTACGCAGATGATGCGAATTAAAAAAGATGAGAGCAGTATAAACTCTGAATCTAAAACTAATTATGCCCATTACTTTTATGCGAAAGAAAAATAATGAAAATAGAGATAGAGTACGAAGCTTCATGGCGAAACTCTTTTCTTGATGGAGATAATAATGAAGCCTTGCCGAATAAAGGAAGAAAATTTATAGGTTCCATAACCGCTTTAAAAAAGGGTGAAAATCACATAACAAGAGATGTGACTATGAATACAGTAATGGGCATTTTAAATCGTCTTATTGGAGAGCAACGAAAACTTTACCAAGTACGAGAAGATACAGCCTATTATTTTAAAGATATAGAGCCGCTCGTTTCTTTTCAGGATGATGTGAAAGTAAAAAATACAGAGCTTGTTTATTTACGAAATATGTCAGGCAATACTGACCAAAACTCATTTACTGGTATGATTAAAACAGATGATAAGATGTTTACTTCAGATTATTCTAAAGAGTTTTGGAGTGTATTGGCATTAGAAGTTGATGAGCTTCTAGAGTTCATTATTCACGGTCGAGAGATGACTCAAAATATAGTGTTAGACCCATTAGTTATCTCTGATAAGTTCGTTGCAATTGGAAAACTAAAAGCTCTTGATGAAGATGAAAATATACTTACTACGTTAGCTATTTTAGAAAAAAAGTTTGATGGAACAAATTATAAAAATAATAAAGATAAAGTTGTGCCTTTAAATTTGTATTGCTCTGCTCTTTACTTACAACTAGAACGACTCTCTTCTCAGTATGACTTGAGTTCAGCATTAACAAAATCAGGAACAATAGCAGGTATTTCTAAACGTCTTTTTACTAAAAAAGACTTTATGAATCGTTTCACAACAGGAGAAAAGAAAAAGATTTTTGGAAATCCGTACATAGCTAAAAGCTTTGTTAAGGGAGAAGGTCAGGTTACTTCTATGTTAACTAAAGCGAGCGGTGTCTTAGAGATAATAATTGACATTGGAAGACATGAAGCGAAGGCTTTAAAAATGATAATTGAAAATGCAGGTGTTTCTAGCTTTTACTTAGGTAAAAAAGGTTTAGCATATGTAACTAACATTGATACTAGAGAGGTGAAGTAAATTATGGATTACTACATAGATATAAAACTATTCCCTACAAAAGAGATACGTGAAAATGTCTTACTCAATCAAGTTTATACAGTGTTTCATAAACGCTTGTATGATTTAAAATCAAATGATATCGGTATAAGTTTTCCCCAATATAAATTAAAACTTGGTCGATTATTACGCATACATGGGAAAAAGGAAACACTCAATAAACTAGAAGAAATAGCTTGGTTAGGAAAGTATAAAACTTATTGTAAAGTTACTAAAGTTGAGACGATCCCTGAAGATGTGCAGTATAGAACAATATCTAGAATACAACAAAATATGACTGAGTCAAAACTAAGAAGACTTATAAAAAGAGAAACAATTTCTGAAAAGGATATTAAAAAATATCGTTTAAAAATGCTTCAAGGTGGACTCGACAACCCATACCTTGAACTTACAAGTATGTCTAACAATCAGTTTCATAGAAGATTTATAGAATTTGGAGAATTAAACAATAAAGAGGTAAAAGGTCAATTTGATGTATTTGGTTTGAGTAAAACTGCAACTATCCCTTGGTTTTAAATTTTAACCTTTGTTTTATGATAGCTTATAGAATCCCTAAAATAGGACTAGAAAAACAACTTAAGAAATAATGGTATAATTTACAAAAGTAGCTTCCATTCAAGCCCTTACGAGACTTCCGAGTATTTATTTGCTGTGAACTGCCGCATAGGCAGCTTGGAAGTAGAAAGCAATTATAAAGCTCTGTGGGAAACAGTGAACTGCCGCATAGGCAGCTTGGAAGGTCAAGAGTCTGAGCATATCTTAGAAGTTAAAGTGAACTGCCGCATAGGCAGCTTGGAAGAGAAGAAGTTCTATTCTCTGAAGATGCTGTTAGTGAACTGCCGCATAGGCAGCTTGGAAGCTTATTTCTGAAGTCATTTGCTATAGTTAAATTGTGAACTGCCGCATAGGCAGCTTGGAAGATAAATACTGTAAAGCAATTTTCGTTAAGTACGTGAACTGCCGCATAGGCAGCTTGGAAGGAAAGCTACTTCATGCAGAAGTTGCACAAGCAGTGAACTGCCGCATAGGCAGCTTGGAAGGTAAACAATAGGGATAGGCTCAGTATTACTTTGTGAACTGCCGCATAGGCAGCTTGGAAGGTTTGAGTTTATGGATTCATTTATTACGCCGAGTGAACTGCCGCATAGGCAGCTTGGAAGCATAGCTAAATCTCTATAAATTTGACTTTGAGGTGAACTGCCGCATAGGCAGCTTGGAAGCCTTTAGCGTTTTGCTTGTGCAACTTCTGCATGTGAACTGCCGCATAGGCAGCTTGGAAGTCCTCTTTAAATTTCACACAGTTTATTTAATTGTGAACTGCCGCATAGGCAGCTTGGAAGAGCATCGTTACTACATGGATAGCCAAGTACATGTGAACTGCCGCATAGGCAGCTTGGAAGCTTTCTCTTTTATACATGCTTCACCGTATGTCGTGAACTGCCGCATAGGCAGCTTGGAAGTGAGAAACCATGATACAATTATCAAAACCACGTGAACTGCCGCATAGGCAGCTTGGAAGAAAGAGTGACATGAACGCATACATGATGAAGTGTGAACTGCCGCATAGGCAGCTTGGAAGTGCTGGTAATACAAATACCGTGGCTGTAATAAGTGAACTGCCGCATAGGCAGCTTGGAAGAGGTAGAGCTAAAGAGTTGAGTGAGAGAATGAGTGAACTGCCGCATAGGCAGCTTGGAAGTGAGATTGCGCGTCATGTACTAAGTGCAATTGGAAGTGAGATTGCGCGTCATGTACTAAGTGCAAATTGTGAACTGCCGCATAGGCAGCTTGGAAGCAAAGGTAACACATGTACGAAATCCCAACTTGGTGAACTGCCGCATAGGCAGCTTGGAAGAAAGGAAGCATTCGTTCATCAACAGATGGCTTGTGAACTGCCGCATAGGCAGCTTGGAAGCAAAGGAAGAAGTAAAAGCAGAGGTTGACGAAGTGAACTGCCGCATAGGCAGCTTGGAAGAGCTGCAACAGGTGGAAGTGAAACACAAGTGAGTGAACTGCCGCATAGGCAGCTTGGAAGAAACATTAAGATAAATAGCAGCTATTAATAGTGTGAACTGCCGCATAGGCAGCTTGGAAGCAGTTCGTCAAACTCTTTTGTCATTTGACTAGGTGAACTGCCGCATAGGCAGCTTGGAAGTAACATGGTATACGCTCAACAACAGAATACAGAGTGAACTGCCGCATAGGCAGCTTGGAAGTTTGATTTTACATTCTCTTCCATCGTCTAAACGTGAACTGCCGCATAGGCAGCTTGGAAGATCAAATCTTAGACCACTTTGTCATGCACATCGTGAACTGCCGCATAGGCAGCTTGGAAGACTTGCGATAGCCGAAGTATCCGCAAAGTCAGGTGAACTGCCGCATAGGCAGCTTGGAAGTAAGCCAGTATCTACGATAGGTTTTTTCATGGGTGAACTGCCGCATAGGCAGCTTGGAAGTTTATGCTCTTTCCATTTCTCTGGCTCTCCGTGTGAACTGCCGCATAGGCAGCTTGGAAGTTTTCTTAGATACTGATTCGCTATCTCAGCACGTGAACTGCCGCATAGGCAGCTTGGAAGAAGCAAAAAGCAAAGATGGTTTCAACTCAGATGTGAACTGCCGCATAGGCAGCTTGGAAGTCAATAAGCTCAACTTGTGTCTCGTAAAATCCGTGAACTGCCGCATAGGCAGCTTGGAAGTCCAGCTTGCTATATCATTTTTTTTTGCGAATGTGAACTGC
>NZ_JBLHOE010000056.1:0-23093 GCF_047622445.1 Sulfurimonas sp. | reverse complement strand
AAAGCGAAAAGTAAAATCCGTTTTGTGTATACCATTACAATTTCAGGGTAAATCAAAAGGTATTATTTATCTCGAAAATAATGATATTCCTTCTGTATTTACTAAAGATAGGTTAGAGTTGCTCAAACACTTAAGTAGCCAGATTGTAATATCAATTGATAATGCGCTTATCTATGAGAATTTAGAAAAAAAAGTCGTTGAAAGAACAAACGATTTGAATAGGAAGAATATAGAGCTTGAACAAGTAGTTGAGAAACTTGATTTATTAGCAACAACAGATGCTCTAACTGGTTTAAATAACCGTAGAAGTTTCGATGATTATTTAGAAAAAGAGTATTCTCGTCTTATCAGAACGAATAAACCTCTTTCATTAATCATTTGCGATATAGATTTCTTTAAGCCATATAACGATAACTATGGTCATCAAAAAGGTGACGAAACTCTTAGTAAAGTTGCTCAAGTTCTTTCTAGTTCTAGTATTCGCTCTGGAGATTTAGTAGCGAGATATGGAGGGGAAGAATTTGCTATAATTCTCCCTCAAACAGATGAATATGGAGCAATGCAAATTACTGATAATATTCATAAAAATTTAAAACAACTAAAGTTGTCTCATGAAAAATCTAATACTTCTAAATATGTCACTGTTAGTATAGGTATCGCCGTAATAAAAAATATGCCTAATTCAGTCTCTGAAATTATTAAGATTGCCGACGATGCACTCTATAAAGCGAAAGGTACAGGAAGGAACAACACTCAATATACTATTTATTAACACTAGAATAGAATTACTTCAAGCTGATTTTAAAAATAATTATGAGTGTATTAGTATCTTTATTCTCATTGTTTAAGTATAATAAATTCAATGAAAAATATATTAATTTTAAGTTTCTTCTTATCGCTATTTTTAGGCTGTTCCAAAGAACCTCAAGTCGCACAAGTCCTATTTGACTCCCTTCCAAAAACTCATCTTGTTTCAAGTGATTTTAAAAATATTCCCCATTGGGAGAAAGAAAATTATGATGAGGCATTAGATAATTTTACTAACTCTTGTGTGAGTGATAAAACCCAAAATATATACCCAGGTTTATGTGAAAAAGCACACAATGCAAAAGATTCTAAAAAGTTTATAGAAAGCGAGTTTATACCTTATGAGATAAATAGTGAAAGTGGTAAAGGTAAAGGTAAAGGTAAAGGTCTACTGACTGGCTATTATGAACCAGAGCTAAACGGTTCCTTGGTAAAAACAAAAAGATACCAATACCCAATTTACACAACTCCCAGAGATTTAATAACAGTGGATTTAAGTTCTATCTACCCAGAGCTAAAAAATTTAAGACTTCGAGGTAAAGTAAAAGGCAATAGACTTGTTCCTTACCATGAAAGAAGTCGTAGTGCTTCTGAGCATATTCCTGCAGATGTGATTTGTTATACGGATTCAAAGATAGATTTGTTTTTTTTAGAAGTGCAGGGTTCTGGACGAGTGAAGCTAGAAAGTGGTAAAACAATTTTTATAGCGTATGACAATCAAAATGGACATAAATACAGCTCCATTGGAAAGTACCTTGTATCAATTGGCGGACTAAGCATAGAAGAGGTTTCTCTTCAAACTATTCGTGCTTGGTTAGATGCGAATCCTTCACGTATAGATGAGATTTTGAATTATAATAAGTCTGTAGTATATTTTAAACAAGATGACAGTCCAGCATCAGGATCTTTAGGACTTTGTTTAACAGCTTCTCGCTCTATAGCAGTTGATAGACGTTATATTCCACTTGGCAGTATGTTGTATCTTAATGCAAAGATAAAAGATGAGAATGTCGGTAAAATTGTTTTAGCTCAGGATACTGGTGGTGCGATCAAGGGAGCTGTTCGTGCAGACATGTTTTTAGGTTTTGGTCAAGATGCTAGGAACACAGCAGGTGAATTAAAGTCCCCTCTAAAACTTTGGATACTACTTCCAAAAAATATAAGGTAATTATGAATAATTTAGATAAATTTAATCGTCTCGTAGATGCTCTTCAAGATTTACCGACTATAGGAAAAAAATCAGCAACAAGACTAGCGTACTTCATGGTTATGGACGACAGCTATGTAGGTTTAAAGATTTCACACGCGATTGAAGATGCGCTTGGATCACTTAAAAAATGTACTAAGTGTGGCGGAATGAGCGAAGATGAATTATGTGCGATTTGTTGTGATGAAAGACGTGATGACACACTTCTTTGTATAGTAGAGAATGCCAAAGATATACTCTTACTTGAAGAAAATGGACTCTTTGATGGACGCTACTTTGTTTTAGAAGCACTTGATGAGTTTTCTATTTCTCATCTTGTTGAGGTTGCGAACAATGGTATTACAGAAGTTGTGTTTGCAATTACTCCTTCTATTGCCAATGATGCACTCATACTTTACATAGAAGATAAGTTAAGTGCTTTAGACATAAGTTTTACTAAAATAGCCCAAGGCGTACCTACCGGGGTAAGTTTAGAAAACATTGATTTACTCTCACTTACTAGAGCGTTAGAAGATCGAGTAAGAGTTTAATACTTGTTTAATAAGCTAGACTATAATCAACTCAAATAAATAAAAGGTTTTAAGATGAAATTACAAACAGTATTGACAAGTGTGGTTCTTGGTTTGGCAGTAATGATGAGTGGATGTTCTAGTAAAAAAGAGGGACCAGCTGTAAATACTGGCTTTTTCAAAAACTATGAAACTCTAGAAGCACAAAAATCTCCAGCAAACAAAAGTTTAAAAAATTATACAAAAATCCAAATAGCTCCGGTTCATGTTGTTCCAGCAATTACTGTAGATAAACAAACTGCATCACAAAAAAAGATGTATAAAGATATTGCGATGTATTTAAATCATCAATACGCAAAAATAATCAGTGAGTCAGGATATAGCATAGCAAATAAGAAAGGAAAAGATACTCTTAGTTTAGAGAGTGCAATTTCAGCAGTAGAAGTACACTTTGATGACAAAGAATGGAATCAACTTTCACCAATCGCTATGGGATTAGATGTAGTTTCTTTTAATGCTTACATGTATGAGTTCGTTCGTTTACTTGGGGAAATGCGTCTTGTAGATTCTGAGACAGGTAAAGTAGTTGCACGTAACTTAACGATACTTAAAGATGAAAAGATTTTTATTACGGGTGATGACTTAGAGTTGAAAAATCTAAAAGCTGGACTAGATGCTTGGTTAGTTCAAGTAAAAGTAAACTTAGAAAAATAAAACCTTGTCACTTCAAGTAGGCTTTAAATACTTTCCATTTAAAGAGATAGAGCTCAAGCCCAGGGCTTTTTCTCATTCTATCTCTTCTCTTAAAATCGTACAACTCTCAGATCTTCACCTCCATAAAAAAGTAAAACTTGATTACTTAAAATCTTTAGTAGAAAAAATCAATGCGCTTTCCCCTGACTTAGTAGTTTTCACTGGCGATATAATCCAAACACCATCTAAAAATATTCTAGAACAACTCCAAGTTTTTAAAAATTTCGATGCTCCTACGTATTATGTAACTGGAAACCATGATATTTTTTATGGTTCTGTGCCTTTAAAAAAAACTTTAGAAGATAATGGCGTTATATGTTTAGATAATGATGTGGTGAAGTTAAATATAAACGGAGAAAATATACAGCTGGTAGGGATAAGCGATAGATACAGTTTTGCTAAGGGGATAAAAAGACCGATAAAAGAGTTATATGCATCACTTGATAAAGATATGTTCACATTACTTTTAGCGCACCAACCAAAAGATATCTCTCACATAAAAGATACACGTATAGACATTCAGCTTAGCGGTCATACACATGGTGGTCAAGTATTTCCTTTTAATTACCTTGTTCGACTCGTACAGCCATATTTCCGAGGTCTCTACACGCATAATAAAACACTTTTGTATGTAACCTCAGGTTTGGGTTATTGGGGTGTTGGATTTCGCTATAAAGTGCAAAGCGAAATTCCCGTAATTAGGGTTACGTAAAGTTAACTTGTAAAAACTGAAAAAAAATGCAAATAGTTACTGATAATTTACTAGACTTGGGTGCAATTATCCAAACGATTGTTCCATGAGTATCAAAATGTAATGAATTAGTAATATTTTGTAAGTATACTCCTGTTAAAAATTTATACAGGATGGGAAATATGCTTGATTATAATGAATTGTACGATTTAACTAAAGAGCTAAAAGTACTATATGTTGAAGATGATATTGATTTCCAAAAGGAAACAGTAGAATTATTAAAGTATTTTTTTGAGAGCGTAGATATAGCTAATAATGGTGAAGATGCTATTGAAAAGTATACTTGTTTTTATGAAAAAAATGAAAAATATTATGATATTGTTCTTACTGATATAAACATGCCAAAACTCGATGGAGTAGAGCTCTCAAAATATATTTATTTACAAAATATAGATCAGTCAATTGTTGTCATATCTGCTCATAATGAATCTCACTATCTTATTAATCTCATAAACATAGGTGTAGAACATTTCTTAATGAAACCTATTGATTACAATAAGATATTTGAGGTAATTCATAATACCGTCAAAAAAAAAGTGAGTTATGCTGTTAAAAGTATTGATAATAAAATTATTCAATTAAATAAAAATTTATTTTGGAATACAGAGAAAAACTCACTTTTTAACCAACAAGGTAATATTAAACTTACACAAAAAGAGATTTTACTAATGGAATTATTTGTTAACAATAAGACAAAAGTTACAAATAATGAGACAATTTTAAATACTTTATGGGATGAGCCATATTTAACACCTGCGAACTCACTAATTTTACTGATTTCGAGATTTAGAAAAAAGATACCTACTCAAAGAATTGAAAATATTTATGGCATGGGCTATAGACTTGTTTTTTAAAAGTAAAATTGTTTTTTTATATGATAAAATTTAACACGTTACAAGCAAGATTAGTATTTATTTTAATTATTGTTGCAACATTTATGATAGCGATAGTATATACTAATTACTACATGCAAAAAATGAATTATCAGAAGTTTATAAACTATTCAATTCAAAGTGCAATTAACACTATCAAATCAGATATTAAAAAAATTGAAACAACAGTATATAAAGTAATGATTGATAAGTACTCAATGTATGAAGAGATTCACGGAGAAGCGCTTGAGATACTTAAGACGCATAAAGAATTCAATTTAGAGCAGGTAAGAGAAGAATTAAATAAAAAATATTCCTCGGGCTTTCTTTTAACGCACTTATATCTTATCAATGAAGATAACATTATATATAAGACAACAGACGATAAAGATTTGAATTTAGATATGACAAATTTTTTAGGTGCAAGAGAGTATTTAGATCAAGCTCGTAAAAATCCAAGAGATATTTTTCTTGCTAAGACACCTTCTTTTGATGTATTAAATAAAAAGTATACTATCTACAGTTATGCGACACTTGATGAGAAAAAGAAGATTATCTTAGAAGTCAGTTTCTTTGATGAAGTTGCTAGTAAAATGAAAGCAATACTCTATCAATTTGATTTAGAGAATTCCATTATTAAAGAGGTTGATTTATTTTCAAACTATGGAAAGTATATTGTTAATATTACGAACAATGAAGAGATTAAAAATATTTCTAAACAAGAGTATTTAACTCAAAATATTAATTCAAATGAAGAAGAACTAGCTATTGTTCGACAGGTATCACAAGATAATAAAACATATAATTATTCTTATGAGGAAGGAGAGAATCACTATAGTATCTTTTATACCTATCTTATGGATGTGAAAATATCTGATAGTAAAATGAAAAACTATGTATTAAAAACAAAGCTTGATGTCACACTCTTTGAGGAGAAGCTGTATGATTTGAAATTATTGTTTTATTTGACATTGGTGGTATCATTTATCTTTATACTTGTTTTTTTTATTTTCTTAAATAATACATTTGTGCAACCTTTTAAAAAAATATTAAATAATATACGACAATGGAAGAGAATAGAAGATGAAAAAATTTTAAGTGAAAAGAATGAGCTTTCAGAGTTGGCCTATTCATTTAATGAAATATATGCAAAACAAGTAGATTTGAATAACACACTTGAAGAGCGGATAAGCCAAACTGTCGAAGAAAACAGAAAAAAAAATCTTTTATTACAACAACAATCTAAATTAGCTTTGATGGGTGAGATGTTGTCTATGATAGCACATCAGTGGAGACAACCTTTAGGTGCAATTGGAAGTTCTATTATTACATTACAATTACAACTTAAGAGTAAGAGGGTAGATTTTACAAAGCAGGGTGAAGTAACAAAGTATATTGAAGAAGTTGAAGGCAAGTACCTAAAAATAAATGAATATGTACAATTCTTGTCTATTACTATAGATGACTTCAAAAATTTTTTTAAACCAAATAATAAAAAAGAATTAGTGAGCGTTCTTTCTCCAATCAAAAAAGCGCTTCAGTTGATAGAAGTTTCAATGAAAAAAGAAGGGATAAAGATACTTACAAACTTTCATTCTAATCAATCATTATACATATATCAAAATGAATTAATACAAGTTATATTAAATATATTGAAAAATTCTGAAGATAATTTTGTAGAAAAAAAGGTTTTAAATCCTGAAATACATATTTTAACGAAGAATGAGCAAGATAAAGTTCTTGTAGTAATATCAGATAATGGTGGCGGTATAGCAGAATCAATAATTCCGAATATTTTCAATCCATATTTTTCTACTAAAAATAAAAAGAACGGAACAGGTTTAGGTCTTTATATGTCGAAAATAATGGTTGAAGAGCATAACAATGGTTTGTTACAAGTTTGTAATAATGAGGAAGGAGTTTCTTTTACTATCGTATTAAAGTATGATAAATAATAGTTTTGATAGGGTTGTGCAATACTCTTCAGTTATAGTTTTCTTATATAAAATATAAGGATTAGAAAATGAAGAGACGTAAGTTTTTAAGTATATCAGCAGCCACATCTGGGGCACTTCTATTGACAGCATGTAGTAACAACGCTACAGATACAAATGAAAAGAGTATGATACTTCGTAAGGGTGTTGTAAATGCAAACAGTGATATTGAAGCGATATATATGGTAGATGCAGTACCATCTTTATATGAATATGACTCTATTATAGGTGATGGAACTCAAGAACAGAGTATTATTGATCAAGATAACTCACAGAGTGCTACACATAAAATAAAGATCTTTCATATTAATGATATGCATAATCATACTGTTGACCCTAGTCAAAGTAAAGGTGATACAAATAGGCTTGCACAAATTGCCAAAGTATATAAAGAAGCAGTAGCCTCAGCTGAGAGTAATGAGTCAATTTTCTTACTATCGGCCGGTGATGATCATACAGGAAATGTTCTTGATGAATTACGTGGATTTGGTGTTGATAGTTTTGTAACGGATGCAGCATATGAGATGTATTCGGCTCTTGGATTCAGTGCTGTTACAATAGGAAATCATGAGTTAGATAAGGGTGGAGAGTTATTAAAACATTCTGTAGAACAATCAGCGAACATGCCTCTTTTAAGTGCTAATGTAGCTGGATCAAAATACCTAACAAAGGAACATTATTCACCTGCAATGATAGCTGTAAATAAAGGACTGCGAGTTGGAATGATAGGGCTTACAACACCGAATGAAACAGCATCAATGACAGAAGAAGATCCTAATAGAGTTGTAACTAGCCCATCACAAGCCCTCACAAGAATGCTACCTCTTATAGCATCTTCAAGTGATGTAGTATTAATACTTTCTCATTTGGGTTACGGTGGAGAATCTGGTCAGATACGTCATGATGCAGAAGTTGCTGATATTGATATTGCACAATTAGCAGTTACTTTAACATCTAAACCAGTCATAATAATTGGTGGTCACTCACATACAGTATTGAATAAGGATCAATTAGATATTGAAAATGTTGTGGATGGTGTTTTAATCACTCAAGCAGGTGGAAATGGAAGTTACTTTGGTGAAATATCTGCAACACTTACATATGAAACAGATAAAACAAAAATAACACATGATAAGGTAAAGCTACATACAATTAAGAAACGTG
Source organism: Sulfurimonas sp. (assembly GCF_047622445.1). GTDB lineage: Bacteria > Campylobacterota > Campylobacteria > Campylobacterales > Sulfurimonadaceae > Sulfurimonas. The sequence continues at coordinate 15,036 of NZ_JBLHOE010000056.1, read as the reverse complement.
ATGATAGAGATACTAAACATAATCCTTTGGTGAATGAGATTGATGCTGATATAGATCTCAACTTCAAGACAAATATTACAGATCCAATTTTAGCAAAGCTCTCAGGTAAGCTTGCAGAGACTTTAGCAACAGTAAATTATGAAGAAAATATGTCTTTAGCGTCCACTTTAGCTGATAGATACGTTGGTGAGTCTACAATAGCAAACTTTATGAATGATGCTATTGTAGAGCGAAGTAAAAGTTTTCCTGGACGTGAAGGTGAAGGAATAGATTTGGCCGCGTTTAATGCTTCGGGTGTCTCTTCTGGAGTGGAAGATAAGCCAAACTTAACTTTTCAAGATTGGTATGGTGTGATGCCTTTTGCTGATGCGATTTTTTTAACTCAAATGAGTGGGTTAGAGATTAAAGAAATGATACAAAGTAATGTTACAAGATTATTGTTACCTGCTGAAAATAGTATTAATGGAGGCACTTTTAGTACTTCAGGATATATATCATGGGGATTTTTACATTTTTCAAAAGACTTAACATACTCTGTATCTTATGATGAGGTTACAAGATCAGTAATAGCATCAGATATAAATATTAAAGGAAATTCTATTGAATCACAATTAAGTGATGTATTTAAAGTGGCATTTAGTTCATATATAGCTTCTGGATTTGAGTTTTGGAAAGGAGAAAGTGTAGGGGCAAGTCATCCAGGAAATTCAATAGGATACGATTTAACACAATTTAGTATGCAAAATACAGGTTTAATTTATCGTAATGAGATTATATCCTATATTGTATCACGGGGTACTATAGGTAAAAGTACAGGTGCGCTTAAAGATAATCGAATTAAGTTTCTAGATAGTATAAGTAAATAATATGACAAAATGCAAAATATACATTTTATAAATGAATTGTGAGATAAAATTAGTTATATAAGGATATATACTTTTAGTTCAAAGAGAGAATACGATGAATCAAATAAATATACAATATTATAAAATTGCTTCCGTTGAGTTTATTATGGGTTCCTACAATGGTAAACTTTGTATGCTTGATTACCGTTATAGAAAAATGAGAGATACAGTTGATGGTAGAATAAAAAAACTTCTCAATGCCGAGTACATTGAAAAAGACAGTGAAATTTTAAAAGAAACACGACATCAGCTAGATGAGTATTTTTCAATGAAACGTAGAGAATTTGAGATTCCTCTTTTGATGGTGGGTACAGAGTTTCAAAAAAATGTTTGGGAAGGACTACTAAAAATTCCTTATGGAAAATAGCAAGTTATTTAGAACTCTCTCGCGCCATAGGAAATGAAAAAGCTGTGAGAGCAGTTGCTAATGCTATAGCGATAATCATACCTTGTCACAGAATCATAGGTAGTGATGGAAGTTTAACAGGGTATGCAGGTGGACTTCCTTTAAAGAAAAAACTCTTAGAATTAGAAAACAAACTTTTTTCAGCATAGGAGATATGATGATAGACCTAGACTTAGAAAAAGTTCTTTTATCAAAGCGCGCTTCAGTTAAAGAGTTTCCATTTGGTGAAGATGTTGCTGTATATAAAGTCATGAATAAAATGTTCGCGCTTGTAGTTTTTAAAGAAGGATTTCTAAATATAAATCTCAAATGCTTACCAGATGATGCCTTAGGATATAGAGATATTTATGAGTGTGTTATAGCTGGATACCATATGAATAAAAAACACTGGAACACCATTATACTCAATGGTGAAATGAAGGATGAAATACTAATAGATATGATAGATGAATCATATGACTTAGTGGTTTCTAAACTAACCAAAAAAGACAAAGCACTCATAGTAGACCCTCTTTCTTAAGCCAAGAATGACTATAATTTAGCAAAAATTACTAGCTACCCCTTGAGGGTATACACTGGAAAAAGATGCAAATAGTTACAGATAAATTACTAGATTTGGGTGTAAATGAGGGTTCAGAAATAAATGATTCTCAACTTATTTTACTTGGGCTTGAAGAAAATGAAAAATTAGAGTTTAGAGAACTAGCTTTAGGTAAAGAACTCTCGGATGCAAGAGCAGAACTTTTTGTGTTGATCGGTGGTATAAAAGCAAAAGTAGCACGCGAAAGAATCATCAAAAATTATAAAGCTTTACAAAAATTTCGAAAAGAAGATGTTGGTGTAGTAAAAACAGAAAAAACTGTACCTACTCCAAGTGTTTCTAGTACTAATGGCGATGTAACTATCTATTGTGATGGTGGTTGTACTCCAAATCCTGGGAAAGCTGGTTCTGGAATAGCTGTTTATAGAAACGATAAACTTGATGCGCTTTGGTATGGCTTGTATGAAAGAATGGGAACAAATAACACAGCAGAACTTGGAGCACTTCACCAATCTCTTGTTCTTGCCCAAAAAGAATCTCAAGCTGGAAATAGAGTACATATCAAATGTGATTCAATGTACTCAATCAACTGTATAAAACAATGGGCAATATCTTGGGAGAAAAAAGGCTGGACTAAAAAAGGTGGAGAAATCAAGAATTTAGAAATTATAAAAAAAGCTTATTTTTTATATAACTCCATTAAAAAAGATGTAGAGCTTTCTCACATCAAAGCCCATGCTGGTTTTGAAGGAAATGAGTTAGCGGATAGAATGACGATGTATGCAGTAGAAGAACAAAGCGAAGCGTTTGTTAAATACTCTCAAAATATCAACATTGCCGAGATTCTAAAAATGAGAGCTGGTTAACAAACTCTTCCACTCCATCTTCACACTATCTTGACAAACACTTCATAAACTCCATTTTGAAAATAAAAATGGAGAAATAAAATGAAAAAAATCTTAAACTTAGCAGTTGCGTCGGTAACTAGCTTTCTCATTGTAGGATGTTCAGATACTTATGATTCTGGTACTGATGGATACAAACCCGCAACAACAAAAACAATAGGTTCTCTTCAAAGGGAAGTGAGTTACTTAACAGATGTGGCTAGTGGACTGTCTCTTTACACTTTCGATAAAGATACGTTAAATGTAAGTAACTGTGATGCTGCATGTAGAGAAATTTGGCCTATCTTTACTGGAGGTAATACTCAAAGTACTGATATAGAAGTCTTTGACACTACCTCAAGTCATCTTGCCTTTAGACAACACCCAATGTATTTTTTTATAAATGACGCTGTATCTGGAGATGTTAAAGGAGATAATGTTAAAGATATATGGCATCTTCTCTATGCTCCTATAGATACAAATGATGCTCAAACTCAATTTTCTTCAGCACAAGAAAATATGATTCAAACATACTTAACAGATGATACGGGAAGAGCCTTATATACTTATGATAACGATACAAATAGCACAAGTAATTGTTATGGTATGTGTGAAGATATATGGCCTGTATATTATGCAGAAACTCTATCTGGTGTACCAAGCGGAATGAATATTTCAGACTTCACAACAATATCACGCGATGAGAGTAAATCAAAACCTGGAGTTTTAGAGCAAACAGCATATAAAGGGAAACCTCTTTATTACTTTACTCCAGACAATGAAACTTCAGGTGAAACAAAAGGTGACTGGGTAAAAGGTGTATGGCATTTAGTTGAGGTGTCTGCTCAAAAAGTATCTGCTAGTGTGCCTACTCCTAGTTTTCCTTCTATCTATACAGCAGAAGCTGCTTCAAAAGGCAAAGTGATTTTCACAGACCCTGCAAAATGTTCAAGCTGTCATGGTGCGGATGGTCAAACACCACCACTTGGAGTTGATAATGTAATTGCAAAGTATGGAGATGCTGTACTTATAGACCAAAAACTCAAAGATATGAGAGATAATGGTAATCCTAACAATAGACATGCAGCAATGGTTGGTGTTTCAAGTGGCTTATCTGATGAGGCTATTATCAATCTAAGTGCATTTGTTGCTACACTCAAAAAGTAAAATAGTATGAAAAAATTATTATTACTTATCTTCATCGCTCTTATGAGCGAAGGAGTAATGGCGTTTGAAGCTGGACAATTAAGTTTAGATTCACCCAATGTTCTTAAAAAAGGAGAAGGATCTTTTGGAATTCGACATAGATTTTTTGGTGAAATCAATGATTTAGATAAGTTTTTTGGTACTGATGTTGGTGGCAATATGCACTTGGTACTAAAGTATGCACTTGTTGATAATTTAGTTCTTGGAGTTGATCATACAAGAGATCAGAGTGCTTATGGTGTTGGTCTTGAGTACTCTCGTGATTTTAAGTGGATAAAGATGGGTGTGAGAGTTAATGGTTTTAGACTTGAAAAAGGGCTAGATGTATATGACAAGAGTTATCAAGCTATTGTATCACTACAAACAGCAAACTATTTTGACCATTTAAGATTTACTGCTAATGTTGGATATGATGCCTACTATCAACATGAAATACTAGGGTATGGAGTTGATTTAAATGCTGATAATTTCATATCTTTTTTAACTTTCACTGAGAAATTATCTTTACTTGGAGAGTATTATCCACAAGTAGATAGAATTGAGGGTATTTCAAAAAAGTATAATTCATATGCTTATGGAATTAAGTATCAAACATACGGACACCACTTTGAGATAATGGCAACAAACTCTACAAGCATGGATCCAAGAACGATGTCTTTAGGAACCAATAGTGACAAAGTACACCTTGGTTTTAACATAAATAGAAAATTTTAATTGGAGTAAAGATGAAAGTATTAATTATGGCTAGTTTACTAATAGGTTCACTTTTTGCAAGTGATATATACAAAAGTTATGACACAGAATTACCTCAATTGATAATGCCAGATAATAATTTGTCATTTAAAATGATAGATGGTTATCAGGACTATAAGATTGTTGCTACTCACTTTAGAACAGATAAGAATGAGTTGCGTTATATTTTAGCAAACCCTGTAGGGTATAATGCTTTAAAAGCTAAAGCCAAGGTTATGCCAGAGGGAAGTAAAATCGTAAAAATAGGTTGGTCCGTTAAAAAGATGCCACTTTTTCCTAGTGCATTAGAATCAGATGAAATCCAAAGAGTGGAATATATGGTGAAAGATTCTAAAAACTTTAACGCTGATGGAGATAACTGGGGTTATGCAAGGTTTATCAAAAAAGGGGATAAGTTTGAGAGTTGGAAGAAAGGAACGAAAGGATGTGTTAGCTGTCATAGCATCGTAAAAAATAATGATTATCTCTTTACAAATATGCAGTCAACTTTTAAATAAATGAAATATAAAATACTCATAGTTGAAGATGAACAAGATATAGTTAACTTGATTTCTAATCGTTTAGATAAAGATAAGTATGAAATCACAGTTGCTTTAAGTGGAGAGAAAGCTCTCCACTTAGTGAAAACTCAAGAGTTTGACTTAGTTTCTTTAGATCTAATGTTACCCGAAGTTGATGGTTTAACTATTTGTAAAGAGCTTAGAAAAGAGAACAAAAGTACTCTAATTGTCATTGTCAGTGCTTTGGATTTGAGTGAAAGTAAAGAAAATGCATACAGCTTAGGGGCAGATGATTACATTGCTAAACCTTTTTTACCTAAGCTCCTTGCTTTAAAGATTGCTTCTTTATTACAAAGAAGATTTGAAATGTTAAATTCAAATATGAAATTTAAAAATATTGTACAACATAACATATCCTTGCAAAGATTTTTTATTGATAACAAACATTTAGTATTAACGCCAAGTGAGTATATGATTTTTGAAACACTATTTAGTAATCCTATAAAAATATTTTCTAAAGATGAATTGTCTCAAATACTCTATAATGAAGACCTTGGAAATATTGATAGAGATGGAGTAAGAACTCATATATACACTTTACGAAAGAAAATAGCTACTTTTACAGATGTAGAGTTAGTTAAAACAGTAAGGGGAATGGGCTTTACACTGTATGAAAACTAAAGGACATAATTGAGTATCAAATACAAAATACTACTGCCATTACTATCTATGGTATTTTTTGCCATAACTACTATTAGTTATCTCTACATACACTATGTAGAAGAGTACATTAAAAAAACCTCTTTTGAACAACTTGAATCGATAGGAAGCATTACTGAAGATAAAGTTGATTTATACATTCAACAGATGCAGGATAAGCTAGAACTTTTTAACACTCGTATGTATCTCTATGACAAACTCGCAGAGTATGACAAAACCAAGAGCACAGAAATTAAAAAAATAGTTGAAGATATACTTGAATTTGCATATTCAAAAGAAGAAGATATTATTGACATCGTTATTTTAGATGCTAACACCAATATAATCGCTTCAAAGTTAAAAGAAGTAACTTCAGATAATAGTTTTATTCAAGATATTCGTACTATGACAAAACCTACTCAAGAGATAAGACTGCTTTATCTTAATGACAAAACAACTCCTTTATTGTACTTGAGTGCCCCTATCTTAAAAGATGGTAAACTCATTGGGACATCTATATTTATCATAAAGCTAACTTACCTTAATCAAATACTTACAAAAAATATAGAAATTGGTAGAACTGGTGAAATTTTTATGGGTAGTAAAAATGGCAATAAACTTATACTCTTTACTCCATTAAAGTTCTCTGCTTATCCTATGTACTGCACAAATAAAGATTTTAATAACTACATATCAAATCAAATTTCTTTAGCAAATACTAAGCACCAAACAATTAAAAAAGCTCTGGATTATAGAAAAACTCCTGTTGTATTATCACTGCATTATAACAAGGCATTAGAATCGGTCATCGTGGTTAAAAAAGATATGAAAGAACTCATGGAACCTATTGATACGATAAAAAACTACCAATTTATTATTTTATTTATAAGTGTTGTCTTTATAATTCTGGCTAGTTTACTAATCTCACATAACATCATCAAAGTCATTAAAAGGATAGTGAGGATTACATCTAACATCTCAAATGGACAATTAGATGAGCGGATTGAAGTATCTACAAAAGATGAATTAGGAGTACTTGCTACATCTGTAAATAGGATGGCTGACTTTATGGTAAATGCACATTCGATTTCAGAAGCTAAAGTCATTGAACAAACAAAGTTACTTCAAGAGAGTAATGACAAACTCCAACTAAATAATGAAAACTTAAGCACAATTATCAAGTCTCTTTCTCATGATATTAAAACGCCACTCACTATAATAAATGGGTATTTAGAAGAGTTAGATGATGGGTTAGTTACATTTGAAGAAATCCCTAAAGTGACTACAATACTAAAAAGAGAAACTGCATACCTCAATGAACTGACTTCTGAAGTGATTGGATATATCCAATCAAAAGAGATTCTACGTAATAAACAAGAACTCATTTACCTAAAAGAGTTTCTCTCTAGCGAGGTTTGCCCTCTTCTTCGTGTTTCAAAGGGAGTAGAACTTAAGTGTGAGATTGATGAAACTGAAACTATAATGTTTAATCGTATAGCTTTAAAGAAGATTTTAATTAACCTTTTACATAATGCTAGTAAGTATACGAAAAATGGTTCCATCATAACAAAAGTAAAAGATGAAAATATCATAGTTGAGGATACTGGGATTGGTATAGATTCTCAATTTTCTCAGACAATATTTGAACCATTTTTTGGTTTAGATGAGAGTAGAAACAGAGAAAAAAATGGTTTTGGATTAGGACTTTCAATAGCAAGTAATTTGGCCAAAAGTAATGGTTATACTTTGAATTTAGATAATTCTTATGCTGATGGGGCTAGGTTTATTTTAAGAAAGATTGCAAAGTAAAGTTCGATTAAAAGATAAAGGATAAATATATGAGTAAACAGTACAAAAAATTAACACAAAAAGATAGAGAATTTATACAAAAGCAAAAACTATTTTATCTCGCAAGCTCCTCCGTTGGTGAAGTAAACCTTTCACCTAAAGGCTATGATAGTATTCGCATTTTAGATGAAAGCCATATACTTTTTATGAATCATCCAGGAAGTGGAAATAGAACGTATCGTGACGCAGTTAACAAGGGCGAATTTACTTTAGTTTTTAATGCTTTTGAAGGGAAAGCTAACATACTTCGAATTTTTTGCAAGGCTGAGATAATTGATGAAGAATCGAGTGAATATGAAAAGTATCTGGAATTGTATAATGAAAAAAAAGAGTTTGTAAGAAACTTTTTTAAATTTGCAATCTATGCTGTAGAGTCTAGCTGTGGAGAGTCAGTTCCATATATGGAGTATAAAGGAGACAGAGACTCTATCAAGGAGTGGATGCTCAAGATGGATGCAAATGGAAAACTAGAAGAGTATAAAGAAAAGCATTTTACTCCGTCTGACTTACGAAGTTTAAAGTAGAAGAAAATGAATTAATTCAATATCGAAGGTCAAATAAATAAAGGTCAATATCGTTTCTAATACTCTTCATCATTGATGAGACCCTCTTGATGAAAAGATTTTAGCTCTCGTAGCCTAGCACCTAAATCTGTTTTCTTATTTATTTTTTCTATCGTATCTTCATCGAAAGCAGTTCCTTCGATGCGAAAGTCTATAAGTTTAAATCCTACTCTATAGTAATTTAAATAAATTATAACGTAATAGTGTCAAAAACCCCATCAGTCAGTTTACATAAGTCATGTGGACTAATTTCAAGTTCCAAACCTCTTTGACCTGCACTTACATAGATAGTAGAAAACTCTTGCGCGGAACTGTCTACTATAGTCTGAAGTTTTCTTTTTTGTCCTAATGGACTAACTCCACCTAAAATATATCCAGTTGAACGTTCTACATCTAAAGCATCTGCCATACTCGCTTTTTTTACGTTTAATGATTTTGCTATAAGTTTCATACTGAGCATTGATGTCACAGGGATAATCCCTACTGCTAGTTTTGAGTTACTTAAACTGACAACGATTGTTTTAAAAACTCTTTTCTCATCTACATTCATTTTACTAGCAGCTTCTAATCCATAGGAAGTATTTGAATTATCATGTGTATATTCATGTAGTTTGTACGGAATTTTTGCTTTTATAAGAGAGTTAATTGCTGGTGTCATGAAAAGTATTATGCCTTAAGTAAGAAACTGTTTAACATGTTGAAGAATTTTATTGATAAGATTAGAAATGAGAGAATCTTTTAAAAACAAAATCATCGAAGTTTGTAACAAAAAAATAGAAATGAAAGGCTCAAATGTAGGTTTGTCTTTTTATGCATTTTTCGCAAACAAAAATGATGACCCAGAGTTGTTAATGGAAGTAGCCAAGTGGTGGATACTAACCCATAAGTTAGATCATTTTGAGAAGGCTGTGAAGATTAAGAAAATGGTAGAATAAGCTTTTCGATTAACTTTTACATTGAAAAGGTAGGATAAGGATGAATGAAGCTGACAAACTCTCCAAGTATTTAAATACCTATTTTGAAACTTTAGAAATGGGTGGTTCAGGAGGTTCTAATATAAACCTTCCTCCTTATGATTTAATGCCCCATGACTATTTAAGTTTTGTAGATAAAGATAATATTTATGATACTAAATCTAGTATAATTAATACAGTGGGTCATTTAAAAAGAGCATTAGAATGTCAGCTTGACGTTTTATTATTTGTTTTAGGTTTGGATACGAATCGATCATACTCACATAATATTCCTAAAAAACTAGATTTTTTGGATAACCTCGGGTTATTAACTCAAGAGTCATTTAAAAAATTAAATACTATTAGAAATAATATTGAGCATAAATATTATTTACCAGATAAAGAGGAACTTGATACTTTTTATGATTTGACTTTTTCTTTGATAAATTCAATTGAATGGTTTATCCTTAGTTTTTCCTACTTTCAAGAGATGGAGTTTACTTCTGACATGGATGAATTGAAAACAAGTAAAACTATTTTTTTTGAAGCGAACTATAGTTTAAAAATACCCTCGATAAATTTTTGTATTGGTATTTATGAAAAAGAAGAAATATTAAGTTTTAATGCTAATAATTATGATGAATTTATATTTGCTTTTTCTACATATATTTTATTAATTAAATCTACTAGTGTAATAAATAAAACTTTATTTCTTAAAGAATTTAATTGTTTGCATGAAAGACTAAATAAAAAATAGCTGGGAAGTATTAATTACTTAGAACTTCCTTCCAAACCCCAACAAAAGCCTCAACAGCCAAAACAATTTCCTCTTCACTAAACCCACCAAATCCCATTCTGATCGCTTCAAAGTCTCCGCCTGATCTCTCTTTTGCAAAGTAGATTTTTAATTTTGATTCTTCTGCTAAGTTTTTGAGTTTATCTAAATCAAATGGGATTGTTGGGTGTATGAGTATGGATAGTCCAGCGCCTTGACTTAGAATCTTCATACTGGTTCCGAGTTTTTGTTTGAGTAAATCTCTCATAAGATTGTGTTTCTTTTTATTTATAGTGCGTATCTTTCTTAGGTGTCTCTCCCAATGTCCCTCAGCCATAAACAGTTCAAGTGTTTTTTGTGTTGTGAGAGCTACTCTTGGAAAGTGAGAATCAAAATTTTCTTTGTATGTAGGTAAAAGATGATGGGGTAAAACCATGTAACTTACTCTCAGTGCCGGTGAAAGAGACTTAGCAAATGTACCAAGATATACAACTTTGTCATGTTTATCTAAACCTTGAAGCGATGGAATTGGGCGATTTATATAACTTAGTTCACTATCATAATCATCTTCTATAATGAGCCCATCTTCCCTTTTTGCCCATTCCAAAAGTTTTAGTCGGTTTGAAATGGGGATAGATACACCAGTTGGATATTGGTGTGATGGAGTGATATATACTAATTTTGCATCTGATGATTCAAGTGCATTAATATCAATGCCATTTGTATGAACTCCAATTTTATCTATTTTATAATCATATGCTTCAAAAACACTTCTAGCGATATGGTAGCCTGGGTTTTCTATCGCAAAGTTTGAGTATTTATTTTTAACCATCTTTGCTAAGAGTTCCATAGAGTCACTAAATCCACCACAGATTATAATCTGCTTGGGGGTACATTTAACTCCACGTGATTTTATGATGTATTTAGCAATTTCATTTCGTAGACCAAGTTCACCTTGTCCATCATGGTAGGCACCAAAATCAAGTGAGTCATCAATTGCTTTGGCAAAAAGTCTTTTCCAAAGCTTGAGAGGAAAAGAATCTTTTGAAAGCCGGGCAGGGAAGAAATCGTATTTGTACTCGGTTTTTTTAGTTTCTAGTGTTGGAGTATTTATCTGAGTACTCTCAAATCCATCAAAATAAGTGTCAATGACTACATAGCCACTTTTAGGAATACTATCTACATAACCCTCTGCATAAAGCTGTCGGTATGCGGATTCTACAGTAGTCTTACTCAGGTTATATGTTGAAGCCACTTTTCTAATGGAAGGCAATTTATCTCCAACACTACAATGTAAAATAATGTCATTTTTAATCTCTTCATAAAGCTGGATATGAAGTGCTGTTTTAGAGCTTTGGTCTATGAGATACATGAAACTGTCCTTGTATATAGTAAATAATTTGTCACTTGAAGTAAGTACAGATAAGTGGTATATTATCATAATTAAAACAAAAGAAGGAGTATTTTGAAACAGATATTTGAAATTAAAGATAAAAATATCATTGATAAAATGATGTTACAAAGTGAATACGGCACGCTTGCATTAAGTGATGGTGAAGTACCTTATAGTGTTCCTGTAAATTTTGTATATGATGGTAAAGTGATTTATTTTCATGGCTCTCAAAATGGACGTAAAATGAAGATGTTGAGAGCCCATCCTAAAGTGTCATTTAGTATAGTGGAGAGTTTTTCTCTTATAGCTTCTTATTTTAGTTCAACTGAAGAGTTGGCTTGTCCTGCAACGCAATTTTTTAAGTCTATTAGTATAGATGGTGAAGTAAACATTGTAGAAAAAAAAGAAGAGAAGGTAAAAGCTTTAACACTTCTTATGCAAAAGCTACAACCTGAGGGTGGGTATAAACCATTTAATGATGCTGTATATGAGAAGATGCTAAAAGCCACAGCAGTATTAAAAATAGAAATAAAAGAGTTAAGAGCAAAGTTCAAATTTGGACAACATTTAGATGAGACTAGGTTTAATATGATAATCTCTCATTTAGAAAGTAGGGCTACAAATGTGGATAAAGAAACAATAGAGATGATGAAATTACAAAGGAAAATCATATGAAAGAAATAGAAAAATTAGCCGAAAATATCAATTATAGTGCAGTTAATCTTGGTAATTTAGAAGAGTTAATGGAGTATTCATTAATTCACCCTGTTAATAAACAAGAGATAGAAGGGAAAGTATTTTTAAAAGATGCTATACAATCTACAGGATCAGAGATTTCTTTCAATTCCCTCCCTCCTGAATCTGAGCAACCTTATTTTCACATTCATCGAAAAAATGAAGAAGTATATATTATTTTAAAAGGATTTGGCTTTTTTCAAGTTGATGGCGAATGTATGGAAATAAAAGAAGGCAGTGTAGTAAAGGTTACACCAGAGGGAATTCGAGGTATCCGTAATTCTTCTAAAGATATAATGATATATATTGTTGTTCAGACGAAGGAAAATTCACTTGAAGAACACACTACAAATGATGGAACAAGAGTTCCATTTGAACCAAAATGGAAGAGTTAAAGGATAAAAGTTGGAGTATAGATTAGCACAATTAGAAGATATAGATAATGTTTTAGAGTTGCACTTTAGATACCAAGTGGATTCTATAAAAGAAGAAGATAAAAAAGATGGTTTTGTAACAACTGCATTTACAGTAGAGCAATTAAGTGACTTGATAAATCAAGAACAGGGTCTTTTTATTGGGATAAAAAATGGTGAAGTACTTGCTTATGTTATGGCAGCTTCGTGGGATTTTTGGTCTAAGTGGCCTATGTTTGCTCATATGATAAAAGACTTGGCTAATTTAACATACTTAAATCAAACACTTAGCACTATAAACTCTTATCAGTATGGACCTATTTGTATTGACAAAAGTGTACGTTCAACTGGTGTATTAGAAAATATATTTGATTTTGCACGAGAAGAGATGTCTCAGCGTTATCCTATTCTTGTTACATTTGTAAATAAAATAAACCCTAGGTCATACGAAGCGCATAAAAGGAAACTTGGATTGGAAGTAATCAAAAAGTTTAAATTTAATGGTAATTATTACTATGAGATGGTGTATGATACTTCAAAAAAAGTAGGAGAATAAAATTGAAAAGCACAGAACATAGTTGCACAAGAGTATGATACGAACAAACAGTTTATGATCTCAGTTAAAGGGATAGTAGAAAAGATTAGTATTGATGGTGAAGATATTCATATACTAGATCTTTCATCTGGAACGGGAAATATTGCTATAGAGCTAGGTAAAAAGTTTCCCCAAGCAAATATCTATGGTGTGGAGATATACTAATAAAAATTTTTAGATAATGGAGATTGGAGACTGTTCAGAGTTTTGTGTCAGTAACTGATAGTCATTAAAATTATATCATAGTTCAACAATTTAGTTTGAAACTTAGAGAAAGTTCCAAAATCTACAATCTTCATCAAAACTGATCTACATTTCATAAGATTTTTTAAGTATTAATTTCTTTTCTTTCCATAGCCAAATAAAATATTGATTGACCGTAATTGAAAATTCTAATTTACTACTATGATATTTGTAACTTTCAGAACCATCTTCATATACATTTTTTTAATGTAGGTAACCAACTTTTACTATCTATTAACTTCTGTGCTAAGTCAACCCCTGTTATATCGAGAAGTCGGAAGTATTTTGGATTAATCTTAATTCTTTTTACATCATCAGTTGGATTTTTTCTACTAATGAACACAAATTTAGAATTACAACTTTCATGGTAATCCGAATGTTTTTCTTCTTTATATTCTTTTGGGAATTTTTCTTTTAATTGATTACAATTCCATTGATATGAATGATCCAAGTTAAATCCACCTAACTCTATTCCTTTCCCTTCATACAATTCAGCAGAAACTAATGTGACTAATGAGAATATAATTTTTTCCATATAAATACCTTTTGATTAAGAAATTATAGGTTTTGGAGTAATAAAAGATTTGTTCCAAAATTCATCTCTTAATCAAACAACATTTATAACAGTGTAATTTTCTCCAAAACCTAGAGTATATTAAATTTTTTATCGTATGAAAATTTTAACATTTAGAAATATAATCTCTCTAATTTGTTGTCTTGATTTTTAGGGCCATTATACTTGGTACAATAAGCATTGACTCAATCTCTTTTTTTACTATTTTAAGTGACTCTATATGCTGTTTATTTAATTCTTTTACTTCTTCTTTACTAGGTGTTTTAATTGCTCTCATCATTTTCTCCTTTAACCAGATTATGTCTGTCCGTGTGTCCGAACATATATAAACTTATTATTTGTTTCTTTTTGAATAGGGGGTAAGCTGTCATCTAGTTGATTTAACCAGTAAGTAAATAGTTTTACGTTGTAGTACTTAGCAGCATCTTCACGATTCATGCGTTTTGGTTTGGGGTGTATTTGAATATTTTGTTTCCAAACAGCATTTTTAAGATGAAGAGAATGTTGCTCAGCTACATGTGCTTCACCATATGGCATCATTTACTTTTCCTTTCTGGGTAATATAAATGCCACCTGTTGGACTGAGACGACAACTGCAGCAGCAATATAGAAAATTATCATTCATATTGGGATTTCATACATACCTTTAACCTTTATGTGTTATACATTTTTTGTAATTTTCAAAATATCTTTTTGGAGAGCAGTTCTTCGAATCCCTTAAATCCATGTTTAATTTTTTTTGACATCTTCTTATCCTAAGTATTGAAACTATTTAGAAGAGCTTATCGTTCTAATTTCAGTTCTGCTTTGTCTATATCAAACATCTCAAAAAGAATATCATCTACATCTATCGATGTATACGGATTTTCTGCGTCAAATAAATAAATGCCTTTTTATTTACAAAATTCTATAAACTCAAGTGCAGTATATCTAAAATTTCCAGAAAAATACATCTTTCAAGAGAATATATTATTATTTTATGTATTTAATATACATACTTTAATGTAAATAAATACAAACTATATGTAAAAATTATACATTTGTTTATGC
>NZ_JBLHOE010000055.1:0-23190 GCF_047622445.1 Sulfurimonas sp. | reverse complement strand
TATCAAAACGAATACCTTGAGTAAAGTCAGCACCAGTTGTTGAACCAGATGCAATTGTACTACCAAGTGCTACTTTTGTATTGTCCGATGCAGTTGAATCAAATTTTACTGTCATAGCTGATGTTACATTCATAGCACCATTATCAAGAGTTAATGCTGCACTTAAAGTTGTACCAGCTGCATAAGTAGTTCCACCTGAAGAAGTATAACTATCTGATAAAACTGTACCTTTACCTAAAACAGAGTTCTCAAGTAGTTTACTTCCAGATGTAAGATTCATATCTTCAGTTAAAGCTACAGTAGTTGTAGCAGTTCCACCTCCACCTACAGTTAATGTACCACCTATCTCTGTTCCAGCAGCTACTATAGAGTTAAAACCAAGAGTAGATCCAGATTTCATTGTAGTATCTAGTTGAGTATCTGCTACTTGCTCTAGTACTTTAGCATCAGCACCTATAGATGAACCAGCTGCAAATTCAGAACCAGCTGCAATAGAAGAGCCAGATGCAATAACAGAATCTTTTGTAGTTGTCATTGGAGTACCATCAATTGTAATATCAGCACCTGTAGCACCTGCACCGATACCAGAGATTTGGAATTCTGCAGAACCTTTTTGTACAAGCTCGAGTTTACCTATAGTACTCATCTGAGATGCACTTGATCCCATAACAGCAGATACATCACCTTCTACTTTAATTGCTCTACCATCTGAAGCCAAAGTCATTTTACCATCAGAACTCATAGTTGCAGCGACACCTGTTTGAGAAGTTTGCGCGTTAATAGCGTTTAGAAGTGTGTTATCTGAATCATTTGCAGATACATTTATTGCACCAATTTTTATACCATTAATAGCAAAATCAGAACCAGTTACACCAGCACCTACAGCATTTGTAGCAGTAGCTTCTACAACAGCTTTTGCAGTAATACCAGTTTCACCACTATATCTATTAATTTGATCAGCTACATTACCTAAAGAATTGTCTCTATCATTATCATATTGTACATCAACTGTTTGAAGTGTTACAGATTTACCTGTTGTAGCACTTGTCATAGTCAATGCAATTTCACCACCTTGATCAGATGCCATTTGAAGGTCTGCTCTTGTAGTTTGACCTATAGAGTTCGTAGTAGCAGAAGCAATGTTTACTGAAACAGATTCATTTGCATTTGCACCCATTTGGAACTCTTTATTTGTAAAAGAACCAGAAAGAAGTTTTTGACCATTAAACTCAGTAGTAGTTGCAATAGTATTTAACTCTTTCATTAAAGCGTTAATATCTTTTTGAATGGCTTGACGAGAAGAAGTGTTCTGAGTATCAGAAGCAGCTTGAACTGTTTTAGTTTTGATTGTGTTAAGGATGTTTGAGTACTCGCTTAAAGCACCATCCGCTGTTTGAATAAGACCAATTGCGTCATTACCGTTTGATACAGCTTGACCAAGTGAACTCGCCTGTGCTCTAAGTGAGTTAGCGATAGAAAGACCTGACGCATCATCTGCAGCAGTGTTAATTCTAAGACCTGAAGAAAGTTTAGCTAACGAGTCATCTAAATTTCTGTTGTTCATTGTAGCACTTGTGTGCGCGTTCATTGCCGCGATGTTTGTGTTAATTCTAAATCCCATAATAAATCCTTTTTGGGTCAGAGCCTTTCGCTCTTGGTTAATTTTTATCTTTTGGCTTCCTTGCCTAAGATGTTAAAGTAATATCGACAGCTTAAATAATTACTTTAGAAAATTTTGAAATTTATTATACAAAAGTCTAATTTAGCTCAAACTTGATTGTTAAATTTTTCTATTTATTATTTTTTCGCTACACTTCCAAAACTGAAAACAAATTACTATACTACATATAGGAAGACTATTTGAACTTAATTATCGTCGAGTCACCTGCTAAAGCTAAGACTATAAAAAACTTTTTAGGAAAAGATTATGAGGTTATTGCCTCTAAAGGTCACATTCGTGATTTACCAAAATCTCGTTTTGGGATTGCTGTTGAAGAGGAAACAAACCACCTTATACCAACATACTCTGTTGCAAAAGAAAATGCGGCTATTGTCAAAGAGATAAAAGCACTTGCAAAAAAAGCCGACACTATATATATCGCGACCGATGAGGATCGCGAGGGTGAAGCTATTGGTTGGCATATTGCGCATGCTATTAAAAAAGATCCTCTTGAACTTCCACGCATCGTGTTTCATGAGATTACAAAGACAGCTATAAAACATGCCCTTGATTCTGCTCGTACTATAGATATGGATATGGTAAATGCACAACAAGCTCGTCGTTTACTCGACCGTGTTGTTGGGTACAAGCTTTCCCCACTCCTAGCTTCTAAAATTCAAAAAGGTCTTTCAGGTGGTCGTGTTCAAAGCTCAACACTTAAACTTGTAGTAGATCGTGAACGTGAAATAAAAGCTTTTATACCTGTAGAGTACTGGACCATCGATACAGCTTTCAAAAAAGACATTGACGCGAATCTCATTTCTCATAAGGGCGATAAGCTCAATAAGATGAGTATTGAAAACAAAGATCAAGCCACTGCAATTGAATCAAGTGTTAATGCAGATAACTATATAATCTCAAAAATTGAGACGAAACAAAGAAAAAGTTCAACCCCTCCACCATTTATGACTTCGACTCTACAACAAACTGCTTCTAGTAAACTTGGGTTTACTCCAAAACGTACAATGATGGTTGCACAATCTCTTTATGAAGGTGTAAAAACTCCAGATGGCACTTCCGGTGTTATTACATATATGAGAACAGATTCACTCAACTTAGCTGGAGAAGCAGTTTCTGCTGTTCGAGAAGTTATAGAAAATCGTTTTGGTAAAAAATACTTACCAGAAGAGCCTAAAGTATATAATAAAAAATCTAAGGGTGCACAAGAAGCGCATGAGGCAATCCGTCCTACTTTACTTAGCTTTACCCCAGAAATGGCACAAAGTTTTTTAAAAGCTGATGAAATAAAACTTTATCGTTTAATTTATGAGCGCTTTATGGCCTGTCAAATGGAAGATGCACGATTTGAGCAACAAAGCATAATCTTTACGGGGAATGAAAATGAATTCCGTGCAAGCGGTAGAAAGCTTATGTTTGATGGGTTTTATGCTGTAACTGGAGCTGAAGATAAAGACAAACTTCTTCCTACTTTAAAAGAAGGTGAAAAAGCCCAACTTCAAAGTGTTAAACCAGAGCAACACTTTACCGAGCCACCACCACGTTATTCAGAAGCTAGTCTCATTAAAAAACTAGAGTCTGAAGGTGTTGGTCGTCCATCTACTTATGCACCAACAGTTGCTACTTTAAGTCAACGTACATATGTAACGATTGAGAAAAAACAAATCATTCCAAGCGAGATGGCTTTTACTGTAACAGACATCTTGGAGAAAAACTTTGCTAACATTGTAGACATATCTTTTACTGCAAATATGGAAGAACAGCTTGATGAAGTAAGTGAGGGAAAGGTTGATTGGCAAAAACTTTTAAGTGATTTTTACTTTCCATTTATGCAACAAGTTGCAGATGGAAAAGAAAATATCGTTTCTCTTAAACTTGCAAAACCTCTAGGACGGACATGCCCTAAATGTGGTGAATCAGAGTTACTTTTACGTTCAGGTCGATTTGGTAATTTTATCGCATGTAGTGGTTTTCCAAAATGTAAATACACAGAACAGTCAGATGAAGAAGGTAATCCAGCTCCTAAAAAAGAAAATATATCAGATGAAAAATGTGATAAATGTGGCAAGGATATGGTCCTTAAAACTGGAAGAAATGGTGAATTTTTAGCATGTAGCGATTACCCTGACTGTAAGAATACGAAGAGCATCAATGTAGAAGAAAAACTCTCAGAGACTCCATGTCCTGATTGTGGTGGAAAAATTTCACTTAAAAACTCTCGTCGTGGACCTTTTTGGGGATGTGAAGGCTACCCTGAATGTAAGTTCATCTCTAAATTTGAACCGACAACCATTAAGTGTGAAGAAAAAGGCTGTAAAAATGGTCTTTTAGCGGAACGTACATATAGAAATAAAGATGTTTATGAGTGTGTAAAGTGTAAAGCACGTACACCTAGAGAAACAGCAGAAGCACCCCAAGAAGAGAAATAGAGCGTGAAAATAGGAGTAATCTCAGATACCCATACAAAGTATAACAAGGCTAAGAAGGCTCTTGAAATGCTTTTAGAAAATGGGGCTGAGTTTATTGTTCATTGTGGTGATATAGTTGAAGTTGAGATATTAGAGTTACTTAAACATTGTGGCAAAAGATATGTTGGTGTATATGGGAACAATGATGCACATTTAGTTTCCCATCATAAGAACTACAACCTTGTGCAAGAACCATACCACTTTAAACTCTCAGATACAACATTCAAGCTTATGCATCTTCCTTTTTATATGACTCCCGATACAGAAGTAGTACTATTTGGTCACACACATCAATTCGAATCCGAATTTAATAACGGCACTTTGTTTTTAAACCCCGGTGAAGTATGTGCAAGGAACAAACCTGTGTCAGAGTGTGCGATGCTTGAAGTAAATGAAGATACATTTATAGTAACTCATTTTACAAGAGATAAAAACGAAGATACTTTTTCTACAAAAATATATAACTACACAAGGCTTAAGTAATGAATCAAGAAATATTTTTATGCTCGATTTGTAATATAAATAGTGGAACATGCTTAGAAGACTGTAAATTTTGTTCTCAAAGTGTTCGATACAAAGCAGATATAGATAGATATAAACAAAAAGATATGGGTCTCATCTTAGAAGAAGCAAAAAAAGCACGGGAATCTGGTGCTTTGGGTTTTTGCTTAGTAACAGCAGATAAAGGTTTAAACGATAAAACTTTAAAATTTGTTTGTAATGTCGCAAAAACTCTAAGCGCAGAAGTACCTGAACTTCGTCTCATCGCTTGCAATGGTACAGCATCACTAGAACAACTTTTAGTTTTAAAAGAAGCAGGAATAAAAGCATATAACCATAATCTTGAAACTTCAGAGTCGTTTTACAAAGAAATCTGTACAACACATCCCTGGAGTGAACGCTACGAAACATGCCAAAATGTAAATGAGTCTGGTTTAGTTCTCATAACCGGGGGAATCTTTGGTCTTGGGGAAACACAAGCAGACAGAATCTCAATGTTAGAGTCTTTGGCTTCACTCAACCCAACTTCTGTCCCAATTAACTTTTACCATCACAACGAAGCTCTAGAGTTAGAACCAAACTCTATGGAGGTTGATGAAGCCTTGGGACTTATCAAATTAACGAGAGAAACACTTCCAGATGCAGAGCGTATTATGGTTGCAGGGGGAAGAGAATTAATGTTTGGTAAAAGACAAAATGAGATCTTTAAGTATGGCGCGAATTCTATCGTTGTAGGAAATTACCTAACAACAAATGGTAGAATGGTTTCTAAAGATTTAGAGATGCTCACATCACTAAACTTTGAAGTAGCCAAAAAAGTACACTAGGAAAATATAAGATGCAAGGTAACGTTACACTCATTATTACCATAGCACTTATTATAGTATTTTCACCATTTTTTGCGAAACGTCTGCGGCTACCAACTACTCCCATAGAAATCATTCTTGGTTCTATCTTTGGATATATTGGTTTTATTCATGATGAGCATCTTTTTGAAGTTGTAGCCGAGATTGGCTTTCTATATCTAATGTTTATTGCAGGGACTGAGATTAACCTCAAAAATGTTTTAAAGACTCCTTCTTCTATAATGAAACGCGTTGTTCTTTACCTCATTATCCTTTATACATTTGCTATTGTATTTTCCTTATACTTTAAGCTTGGAAATATTTTTATGATACTTTTACCACTTATCTCTGTTGGTTTAGTCGCTACGCTTTCAAAAGAATATGGAAAGACTCCATGGCTAGATATTTCTATGACAGCAGGGGGAATTGGTGAAGTAGTGAGTATCGCCATTATTACTATAAGTTCGGCCGGTTTAGAATCTGGTATAGGGCTAAATCTGTTTAAAACTATATTTGCGCTTATGACTTTTTTAATTTTAATGTTTTTTATCTTTCGTACTATGCAACTTTTGTTTTGGTGGTTTCCTGAAGTCTCAAAAGTATTAATGCCAGAAAAAGACAACCAAGAACAGGACATTAGACTATCTATAGCCATCTTTTTACTTCTAGTTGGAGCAATGCTCTACCTTCACCTTGAACTTGCTTTTGGAGCTTTCTTAGCAGGGATTTTTATTCCTACCTTTTTTCAACATAAACATGAACTTCCAGAAAAGTTGGCATCTTTTGGATTTGGATTTTTAATCCCTATCTTTTTTATTCATATTGGCAGTTCTTTTGATTTAAGAGCACTAAGTATGGATGGTCTTATTTATCAAGCGATTCTTATAAGTATAGCAATGATATCGATGCGCGTTGTTGCTTCATTAGTATTTGTAAAAGAACTTGGATTTATAGATGCGATTCTTATGGGACTTTCACATTCGATGCCCCTAACTCTACTCATCGCAATGGCAACCTTGGCATACAATGCACAAAGTATAGATCAGCTACATTACTATTCATTTATCTTAGCCGCACTGTTTCAAGTTATAAGTGTAATGATTACCATTAAACTCATTAATATTAAAAAAATATCTAAAGAAAATAAAAAACAAACGTAATTTTTATTTACTTTCTTTACGTTTTGCTTTCATTTTCCGCTTTGCTAATTCACGCATATCGACTGTGGTATCACTCTCATCAACTATTTCAACACCTAAAATTGTTTCAACACAGTCTTCTAAAGTAATGATTCCATCAGTTTGATCATAGTTGTCTTTAACTAAAAACATATGTTCTTTTTTTTCTATGAACATATCAAGTGCTTTACTAACAGGTATATTTTCATTTAAGGAAATAATCTTCTTTTTGATACTTCCAACGCTTACACTACCATCTTGAAGTGCTTGTTGAAAAATCTTTTTTGTCAATACTATCCCAGTTACTTCTTCTATAGAACCTCTATAGATTGGAATCCGAGAAAACTTGAAAATATTAGGTTCAGAATCTATAACTTCTTGGATAGTCATACTCTCATCTAATGCAAAAACAACAGATCGTGGAGTTAATACTTCACTTACTTTAATGTTGTCAAGATTTAATATGTTTTCAATAACATCTGATTCTTGCTCATCAATTACACCCTTATCTTCACTCAAAAGCATGGACTCTAAAAATTCTTCTTTAGTGAGTGAATTAAAATCGTCTTTGCCATTTGTTATACGGTTTGTAACAAACAAAGTAGAAAGAATAATTGGATACGTAAGCCATATAAACACTCTAATAAAATGTGCAGCTACAGGAGCTAAACTTTTCCAATAAATTGCACCAATTGTTTTAGGAATAATTTCTGATAAAAATAAAATAGCGAATGTTAAAATAATTGAGACATACACTACTGCATCATTACCAAAAAGATGAGCCGCTTGCGCACCAACTGCTGCTGCACCTAAAGTATTTGCGATAGTATTCAAAATAAGAATAGACGCTATTGATTTGTTGATATTTTCTTTATGAAGACGTAGTAGTCTTCCAACAATTGGTCTTTCTTTCTCTAATACTGCCACATATGACATATTTACAGAGAGCAACACTGATTCTAAAATGGAACATATAAATGATATCCCAACAGATAGAACAAAAAATAGTAATAATAAATCCAAGTTTTACAAACCCTTTATAATAAAATCCATGTTGCAAGTCCCAAGAAACTCAAAAAACCTACAACATCGGTTACGGTAGTCAAAATAACTGTACTACCTATTGCTGGATCAATATCCAGCCTTTTTAGAAACAATGGTACAGCTGCACCAAATAAACCCGCCATCAAAAGGTTAATAACCATACTCAAAGCAATTACTACTCCGAGCATATCAATACCAAACCAGAAATAAGCAATAGTTCCCATAACTATCGCAAAGATAATCCCATTACCAAGAGCAATCATCGTCTCTTTTTTGATAATCCTCATAGCATCACCTTGAGAAATATCTCCAAGTGCTAACTGCCGTACAACAACCGTTAGACTTTGAGTACCAGCATTACCACCCATAGAAGCTACAATTGGCATTAAAATAGCAAGAGCTACCATACTCTCTAGTGTATCTGAAAACATTCCGATAACAAGAGAGGCTATAATCGCGGTAAAAAGATTAAGACCTAACCACGAAGCTCTTTTTTTAGCAGCTTGAAAGATTTCATCATCTTCCTCCGCTTCATCATCTACACCAGCTAGGTTATACATTTGCTCTGTTGCTTCATCTTGAATTACATCATAAATATCATCAGAAGTGATACGTCCCATTAAAACACCATAGGTGTTTACAATAGCTAAGACAGAAAGGTCATACTCTTCAAAAGTACGTACAATATCTTTGATATCTTCTCTATCTTCAGATTTTATAGGCTCAAAACTATCTTCATGTCCTTCAATATTTTCTATTAAAGTTTTTGAAAAATCAAAAATTAATAAATCATCAAGTCCAACCGCATATCTAAGTTTATTGTCTTTATTTACAATAAAAAGATTTTGAACATTTTCAAGTTCATTCTCTTTACGTAAACGAGCAAACCTTTTTATAACATCTTGGACAACTTCATCTTTATTTGCAGTAAAGATTTCAAGCTGCATATATGCACCAGCCTCATCTTCTTCGTAACTTTTAAGATGTCTAATTTCTTGCTTATCATCTTCATGAAGTGCTTCGAAAACTTCTGACGCAATTGTTTCATCATGTTCTTCAAGCTCTTGCATAAAGTCGGCTTGATCATCAGATTCTAGTTCAGATACTGCGTGAGAGAGTTCATCAACACTAAGATTCTCAACTACATCATCAAATAGTCTATCTGGAAGGGCTAGGGCAACGTCTCCAAGTAAATCTTTTGGTACAAGTCTTAAGGCGTCAGAAAATTCACTATCATCAACTTGTTTTAGAAAATTGGCAATTTCAGATGGATATATTTCACTGACATCATGAGAATCTAAGTATTCTTGTAGTTTATTCATATGTGTAAGTATATCTAATTTTATGAAGAGGATTAATGAGACTACCCTTAATTAACGAAGAGTAGCTCATAATATTTAATTCTAAGAATGAATTAAATTGGTAATACGCGAATTTTTGTAGAAAGTTTCTCTTTAAGAGTTGATTCAATCGCATAAAGTGTACCAGTCGCTGAAGAAGCACAACCATCACATGCACCTAAGTAACGGATATAGATATCTATAAACTCATCAGTAGTTTTGATATCGATTACTTCCATATCTCCACCATCCATTACAAGAAATTGACGTACATTTTCATCAACTATAGCATCAACAGCTTTAATTTGCTGAACAAGAGTCATATCTTCAAAATTTCCAGCAGAACCTGCATCAGCAGCTGCTTTCATTTTTTCATCGTCCATTTCTTTTCTAGTGTCACTTAAGATGTCTACTAAATAGTAATCCATAGCTTCGTGTCCACCAGGTCTAATACAAGACTTACAAAAACCACCAGCTTTCGTATAATCTGTAATTTGCTCAATCGTTTTAAGATCATTTAACTTAATAACTTCTTGAAGTGTACCTAAACTAACACGTGCACATTCACAAACAATTACTTCAGTCTCAAAACTCTCAGCATCAACACCCATATAAAGCCCTGCAGCTTTTTTAATAACATCATAGGCCATAACTGAACAATGCATTTTTTGTGGTGGAACAGCAGGTGTTTCTGGATCATCACGAAGAGCCAATTCAACATCAATATTTGTAATCTTTACAGCCTCTTGTACTGTTTTACCAATACAAAGTTCAGTCATTACATCTGAAGATGCGATGGCAGTACCACAACCAAAAGATTTAAACTTTGAGTTTACAATCTCATCATTTTTAGGATCAATTTCCCAGTATAAACGTACTGCATCACCACAAGATTCTGCACCAAAATCAGCAACAATAAGTTTGTTCCCTCTTTCTTCTGCCTCTTTGTCAAAGATTTCACCTTGATGTTGAGGATTGTTCATTAATGTCGTTACTTTATTTGAGTAAGCGTCCCATAGACTATCGCCTAATATATCTGCTTTTGCCATAATATTCTCCTTAAGTTATTTAATTTTTAGTGGTGGTGAAGTTCGCATTCTTGAACTTCTCCACCTGCTGTTGGTGCTTGTAATGCGAATGAACTAGAAATCGCACGTAAACGTCCAACTGCGTCTTTAAAATGTGAGATAGCATAATCTACCTCAGCATCTGTTGTAAATCTCGAAAGACTTAAACGAATCCCAGTATGTGCAAGTTCATTATCTGCACCAATTGCTAACATTACAGTATTTGCTTCAAGGTCTGCTGATGCACATGCTGAACCTGTTGATGCTCCGATTTGCCCATTGTTAAGATCCCAAAGCATACCTTCACCCTCAACACCTTTAATAGATATAAGGATAGTATTTGGCGTACGGTTATTTCTATTACCTACAACAAACGTATCACTTAACTCTAAAATAGCATCTTCTAAACGATCACGTTTAGTTCTAATTTTATCCATAGTTTCTTGCATGTTACTTGTTGCAAGCTCAACTGCTTCACCCATTCCAATAATATATGGAACATTTAAAGTACCTGAACGACGTCCACCCATATGTTCTCCACCATGAAGTAATGGTGATAGCTCTTGAGAGTTTCTAATAAACAAAGCACCAATACCTTTTGGTCCATGAAATTTATGTGCAGAAAAAGACACAAAATCCACATGAGTTGCTTGAAGGTCCAATGGAATCTTACCTACAGCTTGAACACCATCTGAGTGAAAAAGAACACCTTTTTCTTTACATATTTGGCCAATTTCGTCAATTGGGTTAATCATACCAGTTTCATTTGAAGCCCACATAATAGATACTAATGCTGTTTTATCAGTAATAAAACTTTTCACAGTATGCGCTTCAACTACACCTTCTTCATTTACTGGTAGGTATGTTACTTTTACATCACAATCTTCTTCTAGCCATCTACATGTAGCAAGAACAGATGGATGTTCTACTTCTGTTGTAATAATATGGTTTTTATCACCCTTAACAATGTGATCTAAATATACTGATTTTAATACCCAGTTATTTGATTCTGTTGCACACGATGTAAAAACAATATCATCTTTGTCATTAGCATTTAAGCCAGTATACACTTGATCTATTGCACGACTTATTGCTGGATGTGCTTGTGTACCAAATTTATGCAGTGAGTTTGGATTACCATATTGTTCACTGAAGTATGGCATCATCGCTTCTACGACTTTTGGATCTGTCATTGTAGTAGCGTTATTGTCTAAATATACTTTCATTTTCAACCTTTAAATAGATAATAAATATCATTATCTTTAAATCAGACAAATTTTGTCTTGTTTAACTTTTGACATAATAATAGCTTTGTGATTATGATATGCTTAAGGGAAACTGACTTTAGTTTTGCTTTAAGAATCAAAACAGTATACTAAAAATGCTAAACTACTATATATCAAATACATTTACTTTACAATCAATAGGACTATACATGTGTAATTTTAACAAACAAAACAAAGATACCAAGGCTTTCATTCATCTTTTTATGAAAAAAGCTTCAGAAAATGTTGGTGGGACTAATTTTTTATTGGCCCTAATAGAAGCTATGAAAACTAAGAAGCCAAATGCTTTAATGTATAAAGAAAAACAAGTAAGTTCCAACAACACCATCATAAAATGGAATAAAGTTGTTTTTAAAGATAAGGTAGATGTACTCGAAGAGATTTTACTTTCCCATAGAAGTAGCGAAGATCCAGACTTCAATATTTTAAATAATGAAAATATTAAAAAAAGAAAACTTATTTTAAATATGGTGAAGACCTTAACGCCCTTAGAATTCGTAGTTACTCCACAGAACCCAAATGATGGGGCCGGCTTTAACTTTAAAGCTTTTGATGTGGCAGACGAAGATAATGTAAAAGTCAATCCAATCTTTATAGCTATGTTTTTTTGCTCAACAGAATTTACCAAAAAAGCGTTAAAATACGAAATCTAAGGAATACTATGATGAGAATTAAAATTCAATATACAGAGGCAGCAAATGATGAATGATAAGAAAAAAATATTCATTGCATCCAGTATCATCGCAAGTAGCCTTTTACTTCAAAGCTTTAACTTTGATAGCATGATAGACAAAGTAACAGATTTTAAAAAATTTAAAAATCCTTCAGATATGAGTCCCAAAGAAGTTGTTGAAACAATGACCGGTGGTGTTCTTAGTACTGAACTCATTACAAAAGCTTTCAAGCAAGCATTAAAAGTCGGTGTAGAAAAAGCTGTAGATACCTTAGGGCAAAAAGGTGGTTTTATGGATAACCCTGCTGTTCACATCCCCCTTCCACCACCATTTTCACAAATGGAAACGATGATTCGAGCATCTGGTGGTGGCGAAATGATTGATGAATTTATTCTTTCAATGAACAGAGCAGCAGCGCAAGCTGCTCCTCAAACTGCTGGTATTTTTGTAGATTCTATTGATGAGATGTCTTTTAATGATGCCGCTGATATGTTAATGATGGATGGAAGTCCTGCTACTGATTATTTTAAAAAACATACAAGAGAAGAACTTAAAAAGCTTATAACTCCCATCATCATAAAAGAAATGAAAACAAATAAAGTATATAAATACTATGATGGTGTAAAGAAAGTAGCTGACCCAGGGATGAAAACATTTGCCAAAGTCTCCAACTTTATGGGTATGGCAAAAAAACTAGGTGTAAAAAAACATATCCCTCAAGACGGTGTGAACATAGAGGAATACATAACAGATCATACAATCGATGGAATATTTTTAATGATAGGGAAATCAGAAAAAATGATTCGAACAAACCCTGCACATCAAACGACTGCAGAAATGAGAAAAGTATTTGGTCAATTTGTACCGTAAACCTAAAAGGAAAACACATATGAAAAAAATTTTAATAACATCTGCTTTACTCCTAAATATTACGTCCTCTCAAGCTTTTGATTTTGGAGGTTTTATAAATAGTGTAAAAGATGCTGTACCTGCTATTAGCGAAACGGTAAAAGCATCAAATGTAAATGACAAGCCAGTAACTGGGACTAACTCAATGTTAAGTGACTCTTCTGTTTCAGAAGGACTTAAAGAAGCACTTAAACAAGGTGTTGATTACGCTGTCAAAGAGTTAAGTAAAGAAGATGGATACCTTAACAATGCCTCTGTTAAGATTCCTTTGCCTGATGGACTTAGCAATACAGAGTCAATGATACGAAAAATGGGTGGAGATAAAATGGCTGATGATTTTATTGACTCAATGAATGAAGCAGCAGCAAAAGCGGCAGTTAAAGCCACACCTATTTTTGTTAATGCTATAGACAAGATGTCAATTGATGACGCTAAAAAAATCCTTGCGAGTAATGAAAATGCAGCAACTGATTATTTCAAAACTCATACGACAGATGATTTAAAGAAGATGATGAAGCCTATTATAGAAGAAAGTATGGCAGAAAATAATGTTGCATCTTATTATGACACCTTGAACGAATATTATGACTCAACTGTTAAAACGATGGTTGAAAATGAAAGTATTCGAGATATGGCAAAAAACTTTGGAATGGAACAGTACATGCCCAAAGGCACTACTGATGAACAACTTGATGACTATGTCACAAGAAATGCGATTGATGGTTTATTTAAAATGATTGCACTCAAAGAAGCAGAAATTCGTAAAGATCCATTAGCACAATCAAGCTCACTTCTCCAAAAAGTTTTTGGCAAGTAAAAAAGCCTAAACCTATTTTTAAACCTTACATGATATAATCGCGAAATTAATTATACATTTAAAGGTTTAAAATGGCTCAAACAATTACAGAAAAAATATTTTCAGAGCATGTTGGTCATGAAGTTTTTGCAGGTGAAATAATCCGCTCAAACATCGACATGGTTATCGGTAATGATATTACTACCCCTATTTCAATCTCGGCATTTAATCTTAGTGGTGCTACTAAACTTGCTAATCCTGATGGATTCTCGATTGTACTTGATCACTTCATTCCAGCAAAAGATATAGCTTCAGCTAATCAAGCAAAGATTTCTCGTGTGTTTGCTAAACAACATAAGTTAAAAAACTTTTTTGATGAAAAAGACATGGGAATTGAACATGCTCTTTTACCAGAAAAAGGTCTTATAGTGCCAGGGGATGTAATCATCGGTGCTGATTCACATACATGTACACATGGTGCACTTGGTGCATTCTCAACAGGTATGGGTTCAACTGACCTAGCATTTGCTATGATTACTGGTGGAAACTGGTTTAAAGTTCCTGAGTCAATCAAAGTCGTTCTTAGTGGAAAGCCAAAACGTCATACAACAGGAAAAGACATCATCTTAGAAATCATTAGGATGATTGGTGTTGATGGAGCTTTATATAAAACTCTAGAATTCACAGGCAGTACTATCGAGCATTTAAATATGGACGATAGATTTTCTATGTGTAACATGGCTATCGAAGCTGGAGCAAAAAGTGGAATCGTAGCTTACGATGATATAACAAAAGAGTTTTTAGCAGATAAAGATTTAGCTCGTGAACCAAAAATTCACTATTCAGATGACGATGCTGCATATGTTCAAATTTTAGAAATTGACATTGCAAACCTTGCTCCTGTTATCGCCTACCCATTTTTACCATCAAATGGTCATTCTATAGATCAAGCAGTAAAAGATCACATTAAGATTGATCAATCATTTATCGGTTCTTGCACAAATGGTCGATTAGGTGATTTAAAAACTGCCTCAGAGATACTTAAAGGTCAAAGAGTTCATGAAGATGTTCGTCTAATCGTAACTCCAGGGACACAAAAAATATTAAAAGAAGCATATAGACTAGGATACATGGATATTATTATCGATGCTGGTGGCGTTGTTTCAAATCCAACTTGTGGTGCGTGTCTTGGTGGATATATGGGAATATTGGGAGATGGTGAAGTGGCAGTTTCTACTACAAATCGTAACTTCGTAGGACGTATGGGTAGCAGAGATTCTAAAGTTTATCTTGCCAACTCAGCAGTTGCGGCTATCTCTGCAATCACTGGATATATTTCAGATCCAAGATAAAGTAAAGTAGCTACTCACTGAAAACTCATTAATTTTAGCTACAATAATAACAATAATTTAAAATAAGGAAAAACAATGAAAAAATTGCTTTTAATCCCGGCTCTAATGCTATCAACAATAGTATTAGCTACTGAATACAACTATGAGATTACTCCTGTCATTGGTTATAACGTTGCTGAAGGAAATTTACACCTTGATAATGAGATGATGGGTGGTCTTGAAATGAAATTTAACGATGTTAGCTCTGCTATTAAGCCAGAACTTTCTATTCTACATTCTGCTGGAGTAAAAAGTGAAAATGCAACTCCAAGTAATACAACAAACATTACTCGTGCAGCACTAAACGGTGTATATGAGTACGGAGGTAGTGGTGTTATACCTTTTGCTAAGGCTGGTATTGGCTATGAGCATATGAATCGTGATATTACTAACAATAGCGATGGTGCTTTTGTTGATGCAGGTGCTGGTATAAAAATTCCATTTACTGATGCTCTTGCTCTTAAACTCGAAGCACTTTATATGCTTAAATACAATGACAACTCTGCTGGTGGAAATTGGGGAGATAGTAACTTAGCACTTTTAGCAGGTCTTAACTATTCATTCGGAGCTAAAGCTCAACCTACTCCAATAGTACCTGCTCCAATAGTGATAGTTGATGGCGATGATGACAATGATGGTGTTTTAAACTCTATTGATAAATGTCCTACAACAACTCCTGGAAAAGTAGTAAATGCTGATGGTTGTTTTGTAGATGGAGATGATGACAAAGATGGTGTTTTAAACTCTGTTGATAAATGTCCAACTACTCCAGCTGGTAAAACAGTAGATGCAGAAGGTTGTTGTTTACCAGAAGATGATGATAAAGATGGTGTTGTAAATGCATCAGACATCTGTCCAAACACTCCAATGGGTGAAGCTGTAAATGTAGATGGTTGTCCAAATAAAATTACTCTTCATGCAAAATTTGACAATAACTCAGCTGTAGTAAAAGCAGAGTCATTCGACTTAATTCAAAAATATGCTGACTTTTTAAATAAATACCCAGCGTATAGTTCTAAAATAGTTGGTCACACTTCTAATACTGGTGAAGCAAGCTACAACTTATCTCTTTCTCAAAAAAGATCTAAAGCGGTTGAAGCTATGCTAATTGAAAAAGATGTTCCTGCATCAAGATTATCTTCACATGGTGAAGGTGAAGCGAATCCAGTTGCTGATAATGCAACAAAAGAAGGTCGTGCAGAGAACAGAAGAATCGAAGCAGAACTAATTAGAAAATAATGCTTACAATCCCTTGCATTCTTTTTGCAGGTGGAAAAAGTTCCAGAATGGGGGAAGATAAAGCACTTCTTCCTTTTGGAGAGTTTTCCACACTTACAGAATTTCAACTCAATAAACTCCAAAAAATTTTTAAAAACGTTTACATATCATGTAAAAATAAAAATAAATTTAACTTTACAGCAAATTTCATAGAAGATATTCCAACTGATAATGTTTATGCTCCTACAACTGGATTCATTGCTAGTTTCGAGAAATTACAATGTGAGAAGTTTTTTGCAATGAGTGTAGACACTCCATTTATAAATGAAACACAAATTAATGATTTAGTCCGAATGGATAACAATAATCTAGACGCTACAATTGCTACACTCAAGGATAAAATGCAACCTATGTGCGGTATCTACCACAAATCACTACATAAGCATTTTATAAAAATGCTTGAAACTAACACTCATAAATTAGGATTCTTATTAAAAAACTCTAATACACAATATATCAATTTTGACAATGAAAAATCCTTCTTAAACCTTAATAATCCTTCTCAATATAAAGAAGCACTAACACTTATTTAACAGCACTTTGCTATAATCATATATAAATTATTTATACAAAGAGAGATTATGAATCTAACACATCTAGATGACAATCAAAGACCAAAAATGGTTGACGTTTCTGATAAAAATCAAACTACGAGAGTAGCTGTAGCAAGTGGTATTATAGAGATGAGCCAAGAAGCTTACGATGCAATTATAAGTGAGAAGACGAAAAAAGGCCCGGTCCTACAAACTGCCGTAATAGCTGCTATTATGGGTGTGAAAAAAACAAGTGATTTAATTCCAATGTGCCACCCACTTAATCTTAGTGGAATCAATTGTGACGTAGACGAACTACATGATTTACCCGGGTTTAAACTCACAGTTACCGCAAAACTCACTGGTCAAACGGGAGTTGAAATGGAAGCACTTACTGGCACGAGTATTGGGCTACTAACAATATATGATATGGTGAAGGCGATTGACAAATCAATGGTCATTCGACATGTACAACTTGAAAAAAAATCAGGAGGTAAGAATGGAGATTATAAACGATAGTCAAAAGAAATTAGAGCTCGAGTATCCATGTTCTTGGTCTTATAAACTAATAGGACATGAAAAAGAAGCTATACAAAAAGCTATACATGATGTCATACTTGAACGTGAACATACTCTGAATCATTCCAACAATAGTAAAACAGGTAAATATGTTAGTCTCAATCTAGCTTTGATAATTCAAAATGAAGATGAAAGAAA
Organism: Sulfurimonas sp.; assembly: GCF_047622445.1. GTDB lineage: Bacteria > Campylobacterota > Campylobacteria > Campylobacterales > Sulfurimonadaceae > Sulfurimonas. The sequence goes on along the minus strand of NZ_JBLHOE010000055.1, from coordinate 5,485 downwards.
TTTTATCTATGAAGCACTGAAAAAACATAAACATATAAAAATGGTCTTATAAACCTAAAATTAGGAGATAACAATGGATATTGAAAAACTACAAAGAGATTTAAAAACCTCATATAAAATGGATTTAGGCACTGTTGACTTAAGAGTCGAAGATATCATTAAACATGTAACAGATGAGTGGAATGTATCTCCCAATAGACTTACAATTCATGAAATGCAAACACTTAGTTCTGTTATATTAGATATAGAAACTCAAACTCTTTATAATGAAGTAGAGTCTTTAATCGCCCAAAAAGAACGTCTTGAAAGAGAGCTTGATAAAAAATATAATCAACTCCAAGAATCAAAATATACTGTTTTTGATATTTTAGAGTCACAATTTGGTTCAAGCGATACAGAAGCATTAACTAAGCTCCATCAAATAAAACTTCAAACTATTGATTTATACGATTTACTTAGTGAAATAGTTGAATCAGCAATAATTACTACCTTAGAGAAAGATGAAACAGTTGATGAAACAATTGATGAAGTAATTAAACACATAACATATGAAGCAATTAAGGAAGGTTCCCTAGATACCTTGAGAATCAGAAAAATTCTTTCCACTATCTTACAATCTGCTATAGATATTGCAGAAGCTTCCCCCGTTAAAGAAGAGAAGATATTAACTCCTACATTAAGAGGGATGAGATCAGGTCTAATAAGTGCTATAACACGCTTTAAACAACGTTTAGCCTTCATACCAATTGAAGCTAAACATATACTTATTGAAGACTATGATACAATCATTGAAGATTTAAACCAAACTGATTCTCTTTTCGCACAGGTAATTCAAACACAAGCTGAAGAAAGTACACCTGCTATCCAAGAAATTTTGATTAAAATTAAAAAAGATATGCGATTTGACCTTGAAGAATTACTAAGAGTATCAAAAGAAACTGCTGATGTAATGAAAGGTAGATTTTCATCTCTTGCATCAAAAACAATCAAAAAAGCAGATAAAGCTTTACAATCAGCAAATACAAAAGAAGCAAAAAGAATGGGGAAACAGGCAATTGGAATTGCTAGAACTGCAATCAGTTCAGCTATTAAATCCGCTCAGGATGCAATAGAAAAAAAGTAGTTAAGTACCGTATCCTTTACTTTGAATGTAAAGGATTACCATTGGCAACAGCAACGCCACCAAGAGATTTAAATATTTCTGGAATTTCTTGATCTAATTGAACAATCTTTTTAAGTTTGTCTCTGTCAGTAATACCTAAGGCAACTGCCCATGTTCTTAATGTTGGCATACCAATTACAAGCTTATTCTCACCCTCTTTAACATATATGTAGATGGAACATGGTGCAAATATACCTGCTTCAGGAAATGCATTCTTTCCATCAAATACTGCGTATGAAAAAGGAAGGTGGCAAAGTGAATAAGACCAAAAAGATGTAAAGCCATCCATAACTTCATCATCACTATTGAAACTCCCTTTTATATCATAAAATCCTGCGATTATATAACCTTTAGTTAAAAATGCATATTCCAAATCATCCCTAAACGTATCTAATAAATCATCAATATCTTCTGGTTCCTCAAAAGTTATCTCAAAATTCATCATTCTATCTTTTGTTAAGCCCACTAGAGGAATGTAACTTTTTTGACCACCAAGCTTTTTTTCTATTAGGTTATCTAAAGGTTTAAAAGAAGCTATATATTTGTCTTTTATCTCTTTATCGTCAATCCCAACAATATCTAAAATAGCTTCAGGTGTTAAGTGAGTTATTACAGTTTTTTTGTCAGACTGTTTTCTATACTGCACGAGATTAAATGGACTAAAGCCACCTAATCGTGGATCTTTAGCAAGTAAAGGACGAACGACACTCTCATTAAGAATTGGAGAAAAACCAAGAGTCTCTAAGTTTGTACTTCCAAACTTTTTTTCATACACATCGTTTACTCTCTTATGTTCATCATTTAAAAAATACCCTATCTCTGTAAGATCGGTTTCAATGAATGTATTAAAGCGTTTATCATTCTCTGTATCATATGTATACACAACTGCCAAGTTTTTATTACCACTTGGTACAAATTTTTCTTCTGCCACAATAACTATTGGCACAAAGGCAATGAATAAAAATACATATAAAAGATTTTTAAAATAATTCATAATACTCCTTTGTTATGTTCTTAGTCATCATCTAATTTCAACTCAACTTCATCAAGTATGTCATAAAAGCCAGCAGGCTCTCTGCTCCCTGCGTCTTCATGAATGACTTTACCACAGGGAGTTAAAAAGTAGTGTCTTGGAACACCTTGAATAACAAAATGCCTAGGGATTTTATGTTGGTCTCTGTTGAGATATAAAGGGATATAATTTTCTTTTAAAGTTTTCATTACTTCTTTCTTGGAGAGGGTTAAGTCTTTAAACCTCTCACAGAATCTACAATTATCTGCACCAATAAAAAGATACACATTCTTCTGTTCTTTTTGCGCAAGGACAAATGCTTCCTCGTAGTTATGAATCCAGTTTAGTTCATAACTATGAAGTGAAGCAAGAAAAATAAAAGGGAGTAATAAAAGTTTCACAAATTATACTTTTAATTTACTCTATGGTATCGTTTACTGTGTCAACCATAGTTTTTTCTGCCCCAAGTAGTACTTCAACAGATTTTTTATCCGTAATTGCTAAAGAACTAATCCAGTTATGCACTGAAGGGTATGCCATTTGTACATCAAGAGAGCCTTTTTCTTTATACATATATAATGTACATGGAGCTAATGCACCAGCTTCAGGATACATTTGTGAAACTTGAAAAATTACAGGAAGTTTACAGATAGAATATGCATCAAAAAAATCATACTTATCATATCCAACTTCTTTAAACTCTTCTCCAAGTTCATTGAATCCTGCAATAACAAATCCTACAGTTTCTAATGAACCTTCCATTTCCATTTGTGTACCTTCTTTTTCTTCAGCAATTTCATCAGCTTCTGTTGCTTCCATTTCATATGTGAAGTTAGTAACTAAGTTGCCTGTTGCTTTTATACTTTTATAAGTACTCTTCTCAAAGTGACCATTTGGTAAAGCTTTTGCTAGAGTATCCGTAATTAATTTTGCATATGCTTTCATATGCTTATTAGTTGAAGAAATTCCTGTAATTTTTGCCATACCATCTAATGTTAATGCTGCAATAGAAATATTATTTGAGCCTTTTTTCATATAAATTGACATACTTAAAGGTGCAAATAATGCTGCTTTAGGAGATACTTTTACTAACTCTAAAACTAAATCTGCTTTATATGAAGCAAATAGGTGGTACATTTTATGGTGTGTTTTTTGAAACTTACCTTTAAAAGCTACATTCATATTGTTGTTACCAGAAATTGAAAACCCTGCATTCTCAAAAGCTTTCTCTATTGAAATAGCTGTTATATTACCTTTAGAGTTGTCAGTTGAATATATCTGAACATCATCTCCTGCACTTGCTGCTACACCAGTTACTAACATAATTGCTGCAACTAAATTTTTTATCATTTTTTTCATTTTTTTCCTTTTTATTATAAATCTTTCACTTCTAATTTAGAAGATAAATATTATCACCCTTGTTGATAGTCCCATTGTTAATTACTTTAGCGAAGATACCTCTATCATTTTTAAGTAACTGAGGGAGTCTTTCATCTACTTTTGCTAAACTATTACAAATTGTGCAATTTTGACTAATCTCTAATACAAGTTCACCAATTTTAATTTTAGCTCCGGCTACTAAATTGTAGGGGTTATAATCTATTAATATATTTTCCCCTAATACACCATATGATGCATTAATACCATTATCAGCAGCTAGTATATAACTTTGCTGCGAAGCTATTAAAACTGACCTTTGTATATCTTTATTATAATATTTATCATCTACAACACCTTTCTCATCTAGAGCTAGTTTATCTGTAGTTATTCTGCCACTCTTAGTTGAATAAAATAACTCTAATATTTTTCCAACTTTAACTAATCCCATTTTGTACTACTTAGTTTGTATAAAATTATCATATTTAACTTCTCCAATTTTCATGTCAACAACAATAAATATTTTGATTTTTATTAGGAAGTATAAATTAACTATTGTTTTACAATAGTTATAAGAAAGTAGATGCAGAAAATCAACACATTAGTGTGTGATTTTCTACTTATCTATATTAAAAATAGAAAGAGTTTTAATCTCTAAAGATTATTATTCTTCTTCTTCCTCTTCCTCTTCGTCGTCTTCATCTTCTTCATCCCCGTCATACATCTCTAGCTCTTCATAAGATCTAAAAACATTACCCGGACTTAAAAGATAGTATAAATCTTTATCTTTAAATTCTTCTAGAGTTACATACTTTGTAATAAAATCAGGATGAATCTCTTCTTCAATACCCTCAAGAACTCTCTCTTTTAAAAGTGCGAAGTATTGAATAGTTTCATCAGCCGCTGTTTTATCTGTAATAAAACCATGACCCGGAACTAAATAATCCCAATCTCTTGCATTGATTTCTTTAAGAGCATTAAGTTGACCAACAACTAAACCATCACGATTTGAAGTTACCCTACCATTCATAACAACGTCAGCTGCTAAAACAACTTTATCTTCTGGAAGATATAAGAACCAATCTTCTTCAGAGTGAACATAACCAACTTTTACATATTCAAGTACAACACCATCAATCGTTAACTCTGTTGTATCATCAAAAAATTCATCAACACCTTTAAGATGAGTCCCTCTTAAAGCATTTTGATAAAGTGCTCTTTCCATTCTAGTTTGAGGTGGATGTTCTCTAGTACCTTCAAAAGGTTTACCTGTCTCTTCATCATAACCTAAATAGTTAACATTAACAGATTTTGGACCATATACTTTAGCACCATGCTCTTGCGTATAATAGTTATTACCTAACCAGTGATCATCATGCTCATGACTAAGTATAATCGTCTTCGCAGGTAAATCAGCAATCTTTTTCATTTGCGCATATGCTTGTTTAGCAAATATATAAGATGCACCTGTATCCCATAATATCCAACTAGTTTCACCTTTAATATAACAACTGTTAGCCATCATACCAGCATTTTCTTTCGTTGGCATTTCCATAGCACCAAAGAAACACCATACTCTTTCACTAACTTTAACAGGCTTTAAGTTATAGTCCCATTCAGGATTCTGACCAGTACGCTGACCTTCTTTAAAATCATCATAGTGCCAATCGTACATTATGAAGTTACCATCTACATCAAGCTCATGAGCCTCTGCAGGTGTAGTAGTTTTATTAAAGATAAATGGCATTGATCCAACAAATGCTAAAACCAATAATAAAAGTAATATTTTAATTTTCATAAGTATCCTTATTTAATTTTCTTAGAACCTGTTTGCTTTTGACCATTGTTATCAACTGTATCAAATACGATTTTATCGCCTTTTTTACCTTTGAATTTAAACTTAACTAGTGGGTTTTCTGACATGAAACCACTCA
>NZ_JBLHOE010000054.1:0-23621 GCF_047622445.1 Sulfurimonas sp. | reverse complement strand
TGACTTGGAGTCAATCTAGATAAATTCCCATTTAAGAAAACTCGCTGATTTATGTTTTGTCCGACATGTTACATGTTCAAAACTCTCTAGGTTTATGATAGCTTAATTGCTAGTTTTCATTATATGAGGTTTTGTTAGGCTTCTATTAATAATATAAAAAGTATTCAAATGTCGATTCTTTAATGTTAGATTTTTTAATAATTGTATGTTCGCCTGACGATGTTGTATTTGCACCATAGTAATAATTGCAAATTTTACAAAAATTCATAATAAAATCAAATGTGTCTAATGATGAAGGGAATGAGATATGTAGAGAACTTAAATTGCTAATATTCATACAACTTATTGTGTATATAACCTCTCCATTATATTTTATTGCCCAATCTTCAACACTTATATTATTATAGCTTTCAGGAAAATTTTTTAATTCACATAAATCTCTTACAAGTTCATCATGCTTGACTGGCAACTCTCTACTTTTGTTATTCTCATCAAAAAAATGATTATAGTCAAATACTTTTTCTTCACTTAGTTTTGAGATAGACAATTGCACATCATCTAAATATACAAATGTTAAATCTTTTGTTCTTGTTGGCACATAAAAGTCTGAACTGTCAGAATCTTTCAATATCGTGTAGATGTCTTCTAATTTCATTTAAATTCCTTGTATCAATTTGGTTTACATGTTAGTCTAACTCTTTATTCAACATCATTATATATAGTTAACCCTTAATCTATATCATTAACTATTACAGTTAATGATTGTTAATTAGAAGTATTTCTGTATAAACATGACAGATTGTTATATTTATGCATTAATTTGACTTTTTAATCTGTTTTTCTTAAAATTATAATGATTGTTAATTGCCTTACGGACAAATAACAGCCTCAAATGAGTGTTAATTATTCATATCCTTACATAACATTAACGATGATGTTTAAGTGAAAGGATTGAAGATGAGTGAGAAAAAGAAACTATTGGATTTAGTTGGGGATGAGATTAGGTTTAAACATTACAGTTATTCGACTGAGAAAACTTAGAGATGTTGTCTCTGTAGTGTGAGTCAATTGTAGTTCTAAATCTTAATTTTACGAGATCTCAAAATGTGCAAATGCACCTTCTACGCTTAATACATTTTTATAGCTGGTATTTGTAATTCTTACATTTTTTGTAGTTAAGTCACACACTGCAATGCGAAAATTCTGACCCATATATGGTTCAACAATACATATGATCTTATTTTCAATCTGTCTTGTTGTATGGATGATTCCTTTGAGAGTGTGGAAAAAGTACTTTGGGTAACTAAGAGGAGTAATCTCAATAACATCTGCACTCCTTTTTTTATCAAGGCTTTGTGCAATAATATTTGCATCCTGAAAGCTCTCAAACTGAACACACCAGTCATCGAACTCTTTGTTAAAGCGTTTTAACTCTTCATCTAAAAAACCACCGGCTGGTGATTGCAGGGCAAATATACTCATCTACTTATTTTCTCATAAAAGATTTACTGAAAAGAAGTTCCACCATCAACAACGATAGTTTGACCAGTTAACCATGAAGAATCTTTTTCACAAAGGAACACGCAAGCACCAGTTAAGTCAGTTGCATCGCCCATTCTACTAAGAGGTGAACGTTTTACAACTTCAGATTTTACTTCTTCATAATTTGGAAATGCTTTAAGTGCATCTGTGTCGATTGGACCACCACTTACTGCATTAACACGGATGTTCTTTTCACCAAGCTCAGCAGCTGCATACTTTACCATTGTCTCAACAGCAGCTTTGTTTGTACCATGACCAGAATAGTTTGGAGTGTATACAAGGTTACCAGTTGAACTCATAGAGATGATTGAACCACCACCAACTACTTCCATTCTTTTTGCAGCTTCTTGTGCGCCAACAACAAATGCTGAAACAGTTGCAGTCCAGATATTTGTAAGTCCTTTTGGTTTAAGTCTCATAAATGGAGCAAATCCACCAACAACAGAACGACCAGAGATAATTGCATTTGAGATAAAAAAGTCAAGTCTGTCAAAGTCTTCGTCAAACTCTTTATATACATCTTTGTATGTTAAAGGCTCCATTATGTCTAGTTTATAAGCACGGGATTTGATACTATACTTAGATTCAACATCAGCAATGATTTCATTTGCAATATCTGCATTTGAAGCATATGTAAATGCTACATTACAACCACGCTCAGCAAATGCATAAACAATCGCTTTACCGATTCCGCGAGTACCACCTGATACAAATAAAGTTTTTCCTGTCATTGTTTGTTCAGCCATTTCTATAATCCTTTTATGTCGTAATTTTTCATAACTTCTTCAATCTTTTTCATGTTCTCTAAAGAGGGAGCTACAAGAGGAAGTCTGTACTCTAATGTTTCAATTAATCCAGCAATATACATTGCAGCTTTAATAGGCATAGGGTTCGCTTCACAAAACATAACTGCGTTAAGAGGATATAGCTTATCGCTAATAGCTTTTGCACCTGCAAAATCACCAGCAAGTGCAAGTCGCACTAGTTCAGATTTTAAATCAGGCATAAGGTTTGATGTTACAGAAGTAATTCCTGCTCCACCATTTGCTAAGATAGGAAAATCAATTGCATCATCACCGGAAAATACTTTTAGTTCAGGTCTACGAGATAGAAGTTCAACTGTACGCTCTAAGCTACCAGTTGCTTCTTTGATCCCATAGATATTAGGGATATCATCAAAAAGTCTGATAACTGTGTCTGCATTAATGTCAACAACAGTACGACCAGGAACATTATAAAGCATAAATGGAAGTTCGCTTACCGATTCAGCAATTGCTTTATAGTGTTGATAAAGTCCCTCTTGTGATGGTTTTACATAGTAAGGTGCTACTGAAAATATAGCATCAACACCACATTCTTGTGCATTTTTTGCAGCGAGAATAGCCTCTGATGTTGAGTTGCTTCCAGCTCCTGCTAAAACTTTAGTAGAAGTTCCTTTACAAACTTCTACTGCAATTTCCATACATCTTTTATCTTCAGCTGATGATAAAGTTGCACTTTCACCAGTAGTTCCAACAGGACACACTGCGTCCATTCCATTGTTTATTTGTCTTTGTACGAGTGCAGCATATGTTTGCTCATCGAGCTTTCCATTTTTAAATGGAGTTATAAGTGCTGTTGAAGAACCTGTTACTATATTCATCTGTTGTAGCCTTGTAAATTTAATGAAGGGATTATATCAAAAAAGTATTAAATGTAGTTATAACTAGAGGAAGAGCACGAAAATAATCGTGCTCTTAGAGGGTTGGAATGTGAAGCTTATTTAGCTTCTATAGTAGCGATTAATTCGTCTTTTGTAGATATGTTTTTGATTTGTGTAATAGAACCATTAGCAACATATGCAACAACTATTTTCTCAGTGTCAAGACCACTTCTATATGGAGCAGAAGCTTCTTTTTCAGTTAAAAGTAAAACAGTATGTTTAAAGTCTTTGAGTCCTGGCATAATAAACATACTTCTAATAAGTGATGGTGCACCACTAATGTCTGCTACAAACTGAGTATTGTTATCAGCTAAATACGATACTTCTTTTGTTGCAAAGTAATCATTAGCTACATGACCCATATCGTCTGAGAAAACAAAGATAACTTTGTTTGTGTTAGCATTTAAAGTATGCGCTTTTTCAAATTGATCATTTAATGCAAGGTCTAATGCCTTACCAGCTACTAATGACGGTTCTACATTTACAGCCGCTTGTTTGTCCGCACTACAACCTATTAAAAATAATGTTGCTACTAATCCTAAAAGTATGTTTTTCATGTGTATCTCTCCAATTTTTTTAGAATAGTACAGAGTTAAGCTTGATTATTAAACATGAGTGTAAGGAGATATACTTTTAGTTAAGAAAAAATTAAGTTATTTTTCATTAAGTTTTATTTTATCGTCACTTGTAATAAATACCAAGTTAATTGATTCATTTAATTAGCAAAAGTACTTGATTCCATAGTGTAATCTCGTTCAACATTTGCAATTCTTATTCTATAGTCTTTAAAAATAGAAGCTCTTCCTTTTGTTTGTGCGCCTAGATGATCTATATTCTTTTTCCAAAAAATTAAAGACTCTTCATCTTCCCAAAAAGACAATGAAACTAATTTTCCTTCATTTACTAGGGATTCAAATCTTTCTATAGAGATAAATCCAGGCATTGTTATCAATTGCTCTTTTAATTTTGCAGCTATGCTTAAATAAGCATCTTGCTGACCTTCTCTGATTTCTACTTCAAATATCACTGCGTACATAATTTTCCTTTTTTATAAATTCGTATATTCTAATTTTGTTATTCTTTTTGCATAAAATAAAACAAGGATTCCACAAAAAACTATTAATGCAGTTAAAAATAATGGATAATTATATGTGCTATAATTTTCTGTTAAAGTAACGCTATATAATGGAGCAATAACTTGCCCAATACCATATGCTGTAGTCAACGCACCCATTAAAAATACAGGATTAGCTCCTGCAATTTTACCTCCAAGGTTCATAAATAATGCGACTAACCCAACAAACGTTCCTCCATATAATACTCCACTAAATAAGTTTAAGTACATGTTCGTACTAATTGCAGGTATTAAAATACCAATAACTTGTAAACTCATAGCAATGATAATAATATTAACACTACCGTACTTATGTGCTAAAGTCATCCAATGAATTAATGATATCAGGTAAAAATGTAGCTTGTACAACCATCCCAACACCTTCTGTGAAGTATGCAATTATTAATAAGATGACAAATGGTGTAAACAAAGACTTATCAAATGCATGTTTATGACTATTTTGGCTTTTATTTTTCATATTTAATTTAGTCATTACAATAGCTGAACCTATTATAAGAGCCATAGCTGCTCCAAAACCAGCCACAACACGTGTAATAATCCAAACAGTTTCATTTGAGCTAATTCCTAAAAATAAAGTTGCTATGACACATAAAAACATTCCAATCCGAAAATACTTTACTTTAGCATTTATATCTTTTAAGAACATAGAAAAAATTGATCCTCCTAAATAACCCACATAATTTAAAGATGCCAATATTCCTGTAAATATTAATTCTAAAAAATCTTCTAGCATAAAAGGTAATAAAGAAGTAAAAACAAATCTTGCTACACCGACGCCAACAATGAGGGATAAAACACCTGCAAGAATAATTGCTGCATTATTATTCTTGTCTATAGGTTTTTCGCAATCAAATGTAACCTCAAGAATCAAGCAATTGGAAAAAAGTATAAATTATGCATTATTTTATAGAACACCAAAAGGAGTAGTTTTAACTAATGAAGGAAAAAAATTATATCCACATGCCACAAAAATCGTAAATAATGTAAAAATTGCAATTGAAGAAATGAATAATTCAATGCAAGAGCATATAATTATAGGGTCTACAGATTCAAATGCTACAACACGAATAATTCCTTTTTTAGCTAATCTCCATAAACACTATCCAAATATGAGTATTGAACTTATAACTGGTACAACGAGAGAAATAACAAACTTGGTGCTTAATTATCAGGTTGACATAGCTTTTATAAGTGGAGAACCTAAAAATGATGCATTACAAGTTTTGTCTCAAATAGATGAAACTATGTGTTTAGTAGAACCGTTAAAAGAAAACTCTCCTAATACATATCTTTCGTTTAAAGAAGGCTGTGAATATAAAGACTTTGGTAAAAATTATATATCTGAGCATATAGATAAAAATTTTAAAATTTTTGAGTTTGGTAGTTTTGAAACAATATTAGGATGCGTTGAACTTGGTATGGGTAAAAGTATATTACCCTTAAGCATAGTTGAGAAATTTGGATATCAAAAAAAAGTAAAAATAAAAAAGCTTCCAAAAGAGAATGCAAATATACCTACGTGTTTAGTTTGTAGAAAAGATAATTACTAGATAGAAAAAAAGTACTTACTTTTTTTCTATACTAGTAATAATTTGAGATATTTTTTGGATTCGGTTGTCATCACTTGGGTGAGTTGAAAGAAACTCCATTGGTGCATTAGGATTCGCTGCTTTCATATTTTGCCAAAATTTTGGTGCTTCATGAATGTTATAACCAGCTTTATGCATCAGGTGGATCCCAATTTCATCTGCTTCATGTTCATGACTTCTCCCATAGGGAAGCATAACACCATATTTTGTTCCAACTCCATAGGCCAGGTTAAAAGCATTTGTATACTCTGGGGCTGTAACTCCTAAAAGTAGATTAGCAGCTTGTTGTACACCTGAAGATATCTTTTGATGGCTCATTCTCTCTGCTCCATGACGTGCTAGAGCATGAGAAACCTCATGTGCCATCACAGTAGCGAGTTGATCGTCATTTTTTGCCATTGCAAGGATTCCAGTATAGACAACAACTTTACCACCAGGCATACACCAAGCGTTTACTTGTTTGTCTTCTACTAGGTTAAACTCCCAATTAAAGTCAGGTCGTTTAGCGGCTTTAGCAATCTTGTTACCAATACGTTGAATACGCTCAGTTTGAGCTTTATTTGTTGAAATTTTTGCTGTTTGTAAAAATTCGTGATACCCTTTTGCACCAACGGCATTCTCTTCATCAGCTGACATGAAAACAACTTGGCTTCTTCCTGTAACTGGAGTTTTTCCCAAACATCCTGAAAGGAGTAGGGCAATGAGTGTTAGGTAGAGAAATTTCATTTTTTAAGAATCACAGTAGTAGATTTTTGGAAGTTAAAGTATTTTTTAGCTGCATCTTGTACTTTTTTAGCAGTTACTTTTTTAACATCATCTTCATAAGTCATAAGTGGTGTGATATCGCCACGAACTAAATAGCTTCCATAAAGGTTTGCCACTGAAGTTGAACTCTCTAGTGAGTAGATAAAGTCTGACTTTGTATTTACTTTTACTTTATCAAGTTCTGCTTTTGTAACCTGAGTAGTTTTCATAAGTTCAATCTCTTCAATCAACTCAGCTTCAACATCTTCAGCTTTTACACCAGGATTACATACAGCTAAAAACATAAATACTCCCGGATCTATATTTTCCATGTTATAAGCATACACAGTATTTACCATTTGTTTTTCATCTACAAGTTTTTTATAAAGACGAGAACTTTTTCCAGAATATAGAATCTCAGAAATTACACTGAGTGTTACTTGGTCTGGATCTTTGAAATCTGGGATATGAAAAGTGATGGCAACCATCTCAACTTCACTGTCTTTTTTCAAGTTAACACGACGAGCACCATTTTGTTCAGGTTCTACGAACTTAAATTCAGGAATTTTTGCTTTATTTTTGATATCGCCAAATTCTTTTTTAGCTTTTTTAAATACATCTTTTGCTTTTACATCTCCAGTAACTATTAAAATAGCATTACTTGGTTGGTAGTAAGTTTTGTGAAAATCTTTGATGTCGTCTATAGTCCATGTTTGAATGTCATTCATGAAACCTATTGGTGTCCAGTGGTATGGATGGTAAACATATGCAGCATTAAAAAGTGCGAAGTAAAGGTAACCAGTTGGGTTGTTCTCGGTTCTCCAACGTCTCTCTTCGGCAACAACATCACGTTCAGGTTGAAACTCTTTATCTTTAAGGTTTAGGTTTTGCATAAGTTCAGCATAAAGTGAAAGAGACTTTCCAAGATTATCTGTACTTGATTTTATATAGTAATGCGTGTAGTCAAAAGAAGTAGAAGCATTATTAACTCCACCAATACTTTTCACTTCTTTGTCGAATTCACCAGCAGGAAGGTTTTTTGTAGATTTGAAGTTCATATGCTCTAACATATGAGCAATCCCAGTTTTTCCCATAACTTCATTTCTACTTCCAACTTTGTAAAAGATGTCAGTGCTTATTACGCCAGTAGAGTTTTCAAGTGGAATAACCACAACTTCTAAACCATTTTTTAATGTTTTAGTTTCGTATTTTGGTAATGATGATGCCATAAGTGTTCCTAGTGTAAGTGTTATAGTGAGTAGTACTTTTATCATTTTCTATCTGCGCCAATAGCCTGTGTAATATTTTCATATCCATCAGCTTTTATCAGTCTAATAAGTTCTTTGTTAATATCCATAATCATATCTGGACCATGAAAAACAAGACCGCTATATATCTGAACCAAAGATGCTCCTGCTTTGATACGTCTGTATGCTTCTTCAGCAGAGTCTATACCACCAACGGAAATCAATACAGTTTTTCCAAAAAGTTCTTCTGCAATTGCATCAAAGATTTGAAAACTTTTCTCTTTAAGTACTGCACCACTCAGTCCACCTATATCTTTAGGGTTTTTAACCAAAGAGTAGTCTATAGTTGTGTTTGTAGCGATAATTCCATCTGCACCTTTTTCTACTGCCATCTTTGTAAGAGTTACGGCATCTTCAATTTCCATATCTGGAGCAATCTTTAGTAAAATAGGCATATCTGTAAGTGCTTTTGCTTCACCAAACAACTTACCTATAAACTCTTCGTTTTGTAAATCTCTTAAACCCGGAGTGTTCGGTGAAGAGATGTTGATTACAAAGTAATCCCCCAATCCATCAAATGCTTTTATAAGATGTATATAGTCATTTATAGCTTCACTCTCAGGTGTAACTTTGTTTTTACCAATGTTAATACCGATTGGTGTAGAAAATGGAAACCTCTCTTGAAGTCTTTTGATAACTTTGTATGCACCTTCATTGTTGAAACCCATCGCATTTTGAAGCGTTTCTTCTTCAATGTGACGAAACATTCGAGGTTTTGGATTTCCATCTTGAGGTTTTGGTGTAACTGTACCAATTTCGGTAAAGCCAAAGCCTAAGATTTGCATTCCCCTAATCATAGTCGCATTTTTATCAAAACCTGCACCCAGACCAACAGGGTTTAAAAATTCTCTTCCTAAGATAGTCTGAGTAAGAGCATTATCTGTAATAAAATGTGATTTTAAAAATGGATTGAATGGAATTTGGCAAATATTTGGCAGCCTAAGTACAGACTCTGCTAGGTGGTGAGCACTTTCTGGTTGTAGTTTGAAAAGTAATGGTTTAATTGATTCGTAATTTATCATTATATGTTATTTTGCCTTGTTAATAAAATGTTAGATATTATACTAAAACAATAGTAAATTATTAATTAGGATAGATAATGAGAACAGTTTTAGTGCCATTGGCAAAAGGTTTTGAAGAGATAGAAGCGGTAACAATTATCGATGTACTAAGACGTGCACAAATAGATGTAATTGTAGCATCACTTGATCATGTGGCACTGGTCCAAGGTGCCAACGGGATAGTTATTGAAGCAGATGTGGCACTTGATAATGTGCTTACAGACATACTTGACATGATTGTGCTTCCTGGTGGTTGGGATGGTACGTACGTACTAGCAGATGATGAAAATGTTCAAAATATTTTAAAAGAAATGAATGCACAAGGTAAAAATATTGCAGCTATTTGTGCGGCACCTTTTGCTTTAAATAAAGCGGGAGTGTTACCACAAAACTTTACTTGTTACCCATCCGTAGAAGAGAAAATCCGCGAAGATGGTTACCAAGGGGATAAGGCAATGGTAGTTGAAGATGGTAATGTTATGACATCTCGTGGACCTGGAACTTCTATGTGCTTTGCTTTAGCGATTGTTAAAAAACTCGAAGGTGAAGAGACTTATAATATGCTAAAAGATGGACTTTTAGCTACGTACTGTAAATAAGTTATTCTAATACTCTATTTTTAAGTATTATATAATATTTTCTTCTGTAAGATAGTTTACATTAAAAACAAGGGAGTGTTACTATGATAAAGAAAATACTTGTAAGTTTCGCAACAGCATCTGTGCTTTTTACATCGAGTGTTATGGCGTGTCCAAAAGGGCATAATTTTAAAGATTACCATCATAAAGCGCCTACAACGGTAGCCAAAGTGATTAGAGCGGTGAGTAAAACGGGTTTAACTGCAGCTCAAACACGCAAGGTAGCTGAGGGTATAGCTGCATATGAGGCAAAGGCTAACGAGATTAAAAAAATGGCAATTTTTCCAGTTGATTCATTTATTAATGATGAGTTTGATGAGAAGAAATTTATTACTGAGATGAGTGAAAAGTATATTGCAGCGGTAGCAGCAAGAGCTACACTTTATAAATATGTTTTTAAAGTTTTAGATAAAGAACAAAGAAAAATATTTAAAAGAGAATATGCTGCTCCTTTAATTAAGCAGATGATTAATAGTTACTAAACTTTACTATCTAAAGAGAAAACTTTATAGTTTTTCTCTTTTAAACACTAGTATCTAAACCGCTAAATCCCCACACCACTTTTAAATCCATAGTTATTTTGTCATAGAGTTTTATAGATTCTTTCATATCTTTTACTAGAAATGTATTTTGCATATTTGTTCTTGTGGCAAGATACTCTTTTAATTCATCGTTAATACTTGTAAAATATTCAATTGCTTCTGTTTTGGAAAAGGCATGTTTAACAATCTCTGATGTTATATACTCCTTTGAATCCACTAGATCAAAAAATTTCTTTCCAGAATCCTTTATCTTTTCCTCTTGTTCTCCTTTTTGAAGATTATAGTTGACATAAAGAGTTTCAAATCTTTCTGTTTGGGCAAATTCATCAGTTAATGAGTATATATTTTGAAAATTTTCTCTTGTGAATATGTTTGATATATAGGGACTAAGAAAATTACGAGTATCTATATCATTCTCTTGCTCATATATTGGAACATTTGCTACTTTTTTTTCTGTTGCTCTAAATTCTTCTTCTGTCCACTCCATATCCATAGCAGAACTATATTGGAATGTATCAAGGGATTTTAAATTTTTGTTACCCTCAGAAGTTGTATGATTTATAAAACTTGTAAGATAATTTACTATCTCTTCATTTGTTTGCTCTTGTATAGGGTCTATATTTTGATATTGGCTAATATCTTTGCCTAAATCAAAATAGTCATATGCAATAGGGGAGTATTTCATATTCGTTAAACCATGTTCTTCTTTGAGCTTTTCTCTTTGTATTTGTCTGTCAGCTTCCCTCATTGCCTCAATTTCTCGAGCTTCTTTACCATTAGCATTTAGCATTGCTTCAGTAAGTTCATCAGGTGGTTTGTTGATTTCTGAATCATAAATTTCTCTTGATTCTACTTTAGTATGGTCTAGAACTATATCATTATCAAATACCCATCTATCATGGTTGATTTTTACTTTTCGTGTTAAAGCAGTATCTACACTTATGTCTGGCGGAGTAAAATCTTCTAAACCTTCTCTTAGCGTTATTGTCCCATCTTTATCTTTATCGAGTTGAAGAGTATGGCTTAGTTCTTTTTCAATGGTATTTTCAAACATTAGTGAAGAAGTATTGAGAATATTAGCCTTATCTAAAGCATTATTAGTATAACCGTACTTTTGATATGTTTTAGCACCTATCGCTGTATTTGCAGTTACAATTTTTTCACCTAAATAGGTATAATCAGTACTACGCTCAAAAGAGACATTTAGTTCATCTTGTTCATCTTTTTCAATGTAGCCATTACCGTTTACATCTGCCTTTTCATAGCCTCTATTTACTTTTATATCTTGAACCCATCCAGCTACATAAGCTTCAGCTTTAGAATTCAATCTTAATATTCCATCCTCTCTTTGAAAAAAATTGTCGCTTGAAAAGGAAGACTTAAGCTCATCAATAATTTCTTCATCAAGTTTATACGCAATGATATTTTTAGGATTACTTGGATCTCTAAAGGCTATTACAATTCTATCGTCAGTTATTTTTTCAGAAGTTGTAGTAGATGTAAGTTTTAGTGATTTCATATCAATTTTTTCATTGATTAATTCATCTCGTGTCATTGGAGAAAAATTGACACCGCTATAGATAAAGATATCTCCTTTAACCCTAATTTCTGTTTCTTTTTTCCGTATACTTTCTAGGTCTTTATTGGAATAAACTTGAGGTGTTATATACACTGAATCATCATGTTTTTGAAAATAATATGGATCGATATCAATACTCATAAGAAACCTTTACTCATAATATAAAACTATATCGACATATAAATATAAAACATTACATTTGTGTAGGAATGATATTTGCTTAAATTTGTTTAATTAAGTTATAAAGGTCTAGTTATGGAAAATTCAATTGACTATATTAATCATGTAAATATTGTAAAAGATTTAAACCTCTACACAACAGTACGTGAAAATCAAAAACCTTATGAAGAACGTTTTGAAGAGGTGTATCAAAAAGCTAAAGATGCAGATGTTACGCTTGACACTGCAAAAGATTTTTTAAATACTCTCTCAAAAACTGAGCAGATTGCGTTAAAAAGATTTAACTCGTTAGCAGATATGTTTAATGTTGACTCTTTAAGTAATGAAGGAGCCTATAACCTTTTTGTACATAGTTATGAAAAATATGACTGGAATGAAGATGGCGTAACAGAAACAGCAACAGCAAAAAATCTTATGAATATTCCTCAGGATATGGACGATACTACAAAAAAAGCATGGGTAAAAACGCTGAATTCTATGGGCGATGATATTTCGGCAATTGGTATTGTAACAATGTCATTGAATGATGAATATAACAAACGTCAAATCGCACAACATTTGAGTAAAATGTCTGAATCAGAAATAGCAAAAATGCAAGAAGGTGCGACTTTTGATATCAATCAATTTATGCAAGATACACTATCTAAAGAATATGCTCCAGAGATTATAACCATACTAGATATTTTAGACAAAATTGATAACATTATAAATCCTTCAAATGCTGGATACTCGTCCCCTGAAATTATTGAATCTGCACAACACCTAAAAGAAGAGTTTCTTAAAGCTTATGGTGAAGTTGAGTTAGAATTAGAAAATGGAAAATTAGGTACACATCAAGCGTTTGAGATAAAACAAGATGTTATTGATAAGGAAAATGAAGAAAAAGAAGAACCTCTTGCAGTTGCCATAGAAACTACAAAAAACTCTGAACTTACTACAGAAGAGATTATCGAAAAATATAGAGCCATGCCAGGACAAGGTGGCATTTTAGATATTGATGCATATAAACAAGACTTAGCCTTGAAGTTTGCGAAGCATGAACCATATTTTCAAGCTCAGTATGAGCATTATGAAAAGTATCAGGATATTTTTACTCCGATGTACTCTAATTATACAACTGAAAAAGCAAATGCTATTGGACGGGATTTACATGCCCAGTTTCCAGACTTTAGAGATATAAAACACAAAGCATATTATGGTGGCACAGAAGAGAATATGAAAGTTTTTGAAAATATGCTTTTTGATTATCAGGCATACAATAAATATTTAAGAGAAAAACACAATTTAGATATGGATGGTGGTGCTTACTCCAAAGAAGCGACTAAAGCTTATAACTTTGCTGTATACGAAGGTCTTGAAAGTGGATTGAGTATTGGTGAAGCTACAGATAAAGCAAATGCTGTAGCTAGTATGTTTGGTGGGAATGAAGCAAATGCATTTAGTATGATGCTCTTTAATGGTCTCCCTGAAGATATAGAAGCAGAGACAAAAATAACAGAAGAAGAGATAGATTATGATAAACAGATAAATCTAAGTGATTACGGTTTTGAACATAACTTTTGGAGTGATGCATATACGGATACATATGGAAAAGATGCAACTGGTGTGAAGTCGAGAATTATGTATGATATAAAACTTTATTCATTTTTACTTGAAAATGAGACTATAGTAGATAAAAAATTAGGTGAACTACAAGAAAGAGCATATGAAACTGAAAATGGTAAGGATTGGTACGATTGGCGAAATGAGGATGGTAAATTTAATGAAGAATTTAAAAGCTCATTTGAATCTAAATATGATAATGCCATATATGCTAAAGAAATTTATGACAAATATTCGACTAAAATATTTGACAACACTTTAATCGATAGTATGGACTCTCTAGTGGAAAAAAGTGCTACAACTAAGGAGGAGGTTTAGTAACCTGCACCTTTTAAGATTCTTACCTCTTTACAGCCTAATGCATTGTTTAACTCACAAGCCTTTTCAAATTTTTTTTTAGCTTTTACATAGTTTTGTCTTAAGGATTTTGAATCTCTGTAGTACCTTCCCATAAATATACATGAATCAATACTACCATTGTCACATGCTTTATCATAAAAGTTTATGGCAAGTTTTTTTAAAGTTTCATTTTCATTTTTACCGTAGTAAACAGCTACATTATGACATGCTAGTCCATCATCTCCACCACAAGATTTTGAGTAAAGTTTGAAGGCTTTTTTCATGTTAACTTCTACATCTGTTCCTTCTTCATATAAAAAGGCAGCTCTCGTACAACTCTCATAATAGTTTTTATCGCAAGCTTTTATGTAGAAGTCTATAGCTATATTGTCGTTTTCTAAAACAGCATCATCTCCATAGTCATACATGAGTCCCATGTTGTGGCAAGCTATAGGGTTTCCTTCTTCGCAAGCTTCTTTAAATGATTCTTTTTTTAGTGTCGCTACACTTCCTTCACCATACATTAGCTTTATCTCATGACAGGCTAGAGTATTTCCTTTTTTACAAGATTTTTCTAATAAAATTCTTTCCTCATCAGGAGAAGAAGCACCTAAGTTTGTGATTAGTATGATACATAAAGTATAAAATAATTTTTTCATAATGGAATTATACTATTGATTCATAAATTTTAAATTTTCTCTCTTTGGAAAACAAGATTCTTTAAGCTTCGATTTTCATCAGCACTTGCAAATTCTTCTACATTATCTAAACGTCGTACAAATTTAAAGCTAGGTGCTAACTCTTTCATAAGATCTGTAATAAACTCTACATCTAACTCTGGTGAATTAAGACAAGCGAGAAGTAAACAATCTTCTGCCGCAATTTGAGGTAGCTTCATAATGAGCTTTCTATAATCTTTTGTGGCTTCAAAACTACCTTTTTGAAAAGTAGGGGGATCTATGATGATTAAATCATAAGGACCTTTTTTCTTGATTCGAGAGAATGATTTTAAGATGTTATAGGGGTGAAAACTTATGCCTCTCATATCTAAGTCGTTTAAATGATGATTAGTTCGTCCTGTACTTAAAGCTCCCTTACTCATGTCAATATTTGAGACTTTTGATGCTCCACCTAGATTAGCGGACAAACTAAAGGCACAGGTATAAGAAAAAAGATTTAAAACTGATTTGTCTTTTGCATTTTCTCTTACAAACTCTCTTCCTTTTTTCATGTCAGGGAAATAACCAGAGTTTTTGTTTGAGAGAAGGTTGAGTTTTATTTTTACCCCATTTTCAACTACATATAAATCATCAGCTATTTCACCGACGACAATCTCACTAGGAGAGCCTCTAAGGTATCTTCTTTGTAAAACTATGGTTTTATACCTTGTATCTGAAGTAAACTCTTTGAGCATCTCTAAAAGTTCAACTTCACTCACTTCCTCATCATAAAGAGCTACACTCAAAATAGTATCAATAGAATCAATTGTTAAATGTTTCCATCCATCATACAATCCACCGCGACCGTGAAAAAGACGTTTAAAGTCTTCACCGATATTTTGCGAGTTTTTTTCTATATGTATTTTTATATTTTTAATTGTCATTCTTTCCCTAATCTTTCTATTTCTTTATTTATTTCGTCTACTTTTTTGTCTAGTTTCATTGCTTCGTATAGGTGTCTGCTAAGAAGATAGTTTTTCTTTACCTCTTTAAAGTTTTTTTCTTCTTTATAAATTTCAGCAAGAGAAATGAATATTTCAGCTTCAATGGTAATATAATTATTATCTTTTGCAAGGCTTAGTGCTTCTCTGCATACCACCATAGCTTTATTTAATTGATTTATAGACTTATATATATCAGCAAGGCTTTTTAATGAACGTGTTATCCCATTTTTACTTTTAATTTCTTTTCTGATTTTCAAGGATTTATATTGGTACTCCAGAGCAGTGTTATACTCTTTTTTCTCTTTGTATATATGTGAGATATTTGCTAATGATGTAGCAATACCATTTTTATTGTTTATTCGTTTTTGAATTTTCAAGGCATCATTTTGGTTCTTTAGTGCATCTTCAAATTTTTCTAGTTCCAAATTGATACTTCCAATAGCGCTAAGAGCATTTGCGATCTCTTTTTGAGAATTTGATTCTTTGGCTATTTGTAAAGAATGATTATAATAATCAAGGGCTGTTTGAAACTCTTCTAATGCCGAATAGATACTCCCAATACTTTCTAAACTATTCGATATACTAGATTTATTTCCAATTTCTTTTTTCATGGTTAGTGAATCATTAAGATACTTTAGGGCGGTTTTATATTGTCCTAGACTTTGATAGATAAGACCAATATTCCCGAGGGTAATTGAAATGCCATATTTATTATTTAGTTGAGTTTCTATTTCTAAAGATTTATTATAATAATCAAGTGCTGTATGCAGTTCTCCAAGATTATCATAAAGAACACCAATATTAGCTAGTGCAACAGTTTTGTTTTTCTTATCTCCAAGTTTATCATATAGTTTCAATGCATTCGTATAATATTTAAGAGCTAGTGTATCATCTTTGAATTCCTCATATATCATTCCTAATATTTGATATATATTTGCAATATCTTCCTCATTATGTAGTTTTTTTTCAATTTTTAAAGCAGCTTTTTGATACTTTAAACTTACTTTATAATTGTTTAATATGAGGTATGTTTTACCAATATTATATAAAGATTTTGCTTCAGCATTTTCATCGTTAAATTTTTTTCGTATTTTTAAAGCTTTGGTTTGAAATTTAATTGCTTTTTGATACTCTTCTAAAGAGTTATAAAGAATACCTATATTTCCATAAACTACGGATATTTTTTCTTTTTTATCATCTGTATAATCTAAAGATTTTTTTAAATACTTTAAGGATAAAGCATATTCACTTATTTTGCTAGCTTCAAATGCAATATTTGAAATTAAGTCGAAAATGATATCGTTATGTTGGACTTTAGATTGTAAGTATGTTTCATACTCAGTTATCGCAGTATCTAGCTTTTGAGTGTCTATTTTAAATATATTGTTAAAGGAATGGTCAATAAAAGAATGAGAAAACTTAACTGTTGAGTATAGGTCTCCTGCTTCTGTTTTCAAGTATTCTAAACTTTTATTTGATAAGACCACTACAAGTTTTATCTTTTTTTCCGGAATAAAATCTCTTTGAAATTGTAGATGATTAATGATTGATTTTTCATTTTTTTGCTCATATATGTTAGCTAAAAAAAAATCATTTTTGTTAAGGGAATCATTATAAGCAAGGGTACTTAAAATTTCTTCATCGAAATTAAAAGATAGTAAGTGTGTGTTGGAGATTAGATATTCTGTAAATTCATTTGCTAGTTTTTTAGTGTCTGTACCAACTAAAAGTATACCTGCAGAGTGAGAGACTCTTTTTATGCTTGATATAAGTCTTTTGAGGGCTATGGTATCTACAGGTAAGAGAGCTTTCATCTAAGTCTATTGAGATTATTTTCAATTATAGGATTTATATCGTAATAAGCTTTACCATTAAGATAAGCAAATACTAGACCTGAACGAAGGGTGTCAATTAAATCTATTTTATCATTTTTATTTACAATATTTTTTTCTTTAATTTTATGTAAGAAATCAGCATGAACTTGAATTTTATAGTCTAAATCACCCTGTAGTAACTCTATTGCACTTTCTACTTCTTCTACATCAATAGTATCACTTTCAAATATATCTATAGCTTCTGTTGAGGCTTTTTGAATTATCTCTAAAAGTTGTCTTAAGTTTCCTCCACTCATTTTTATGGCTAACTCCATAGCTTCATCGCTAATGAGGTCTAAATTTTCAATTCTACTTGTTATAACATCTTTTAAAAGCGATATATCTTTAATATTCCCGTCTTTATCAATTTCCATAGTAAAGTCTATAGCTTTAACATTGTAAATATCAACGATACCTTTCAAATAAACTGGCATAGTAATAATTTTAAAACATTCTAAGTCTCTTAATATATCTATATCTTTAGTGAAAATATCATCTATATTATTTAATTTTTCTAAGCCATCAAGAATCAATAAAATTTCTTTAGGACTATTCTTTAATACTCTATATTTTTGTATTAAAGAATTGATCATTGTCAAAAGGTCTTTATTTTTAAATTTATAAATTCTTTTGGCTTCTTTTCTAATATTTTCATCTGCTTTATATGTAGAACTCAAAGATACACCAGCACTAAATAGAGAAAGAAAGCCAGTTTTAACACTAACTTCTGCTTTTGCAGTAAGATCAGATGAATCATTTTCAGAAGTATTTTCTATTTTAATGAGTTCACCACTGTTAATCTCTTCAACTTCTTTGAGCGCTGTTTTAAATTCTTTTTCTAAAGTTTCTTTTTTTTCTTTATCTAGGTCGTTATTGTCAATTAAGTTAAAACCTATTCCTAAAAGAATATCTACAATATCTATATCGTCATACTTAAAAACTTCCATAGCTTGAATATGTCTAATCTCATAACTACTTGCAAACTCTGCATTTTCATGTTTTAGGTTATTTAGAATTGTACTTTTGCCATTACCTCTTTGACCTGCAATGAAAAAGACATTTTGTTTATTGTGATTTCTTTTGATATTCCCAATAAATCTTTTAAGTTTTTTATCATAAATATTTATAAAAAAGTCATATTCATCTTCACTTAGTGGTCTGTTTCCTTCAAAGTTATTATAAATATCATCTAATGTTTTTGCTTTTATCATAGGTATTCTTTTCCTGAATATAGGTAGTTTGAGATTTTTATTAGATATTATAGCATCTTTAAAGCTTAGTCTAATCTCCAGTAATATATATAAGGGCTTCTCTCAACACTGAAAAGCTCTTTTTCATTGATGAATTTTATCTGATTTACCATACCTTTATGTCCTATGAGTGTATCTAGTTTTTTTTCTGTTTTTGTGTCAAATAGCTGTAAATGGTGCTTTTCATTACTTGAGTAAATTCCAACTTTTCCACTAGGACTGATTCCACAACAGTACACAAGAAAATCACTTTTTATATGGTAATCTTTTTTTCCCTCTTGGTAGACTGCAACACGTCTATCTTGTCCCGCTGTTACGATGACACCTTTAGCGTATGCTACATGGTACACTTTGTCAACATTTTGAGAATCATATACTTTTAAAGTTTCAGATGTTTTAACATCAAGTAGTCGTATTTCACCACTTTCATCTGACATGATTACTTTCGTCTTGTCTTCACTTAGTTGGATGTCACAAAGGGTACTTTGTGTAACATGTCTTTTATACACATTGTAACTTTCACCAATATCGTGAAGAATTACTTCTGAGCTAAAAGTTCCGAGTAAAAGCTTTTCATCATCAATAAATCTTGCTTCTTTTATAGTTAGTTTTTTATCTTCAGCAATGATTTTTTTAAGTTGTAGGTTTTGATATATCCACACGTTTCTATACGATCCTGCACCAGTACTAACTATGAGGAGCTTACCATTAAGATAGTCAACGCTCAAGACATTTGGAGATATAAGGTCGCCGAGTCTCGTAGTCACTAAATCAAGAACAATTTGGTTAATAAGTTTACCAGTAGTTAAATCAAAAACATCCACACTTCCTTCATCGTTACCAAGGTAAATGATACTTTTATGCACAGCAAAATCATTGATAAAACCCATCGATTCTAGTTTAAAAGTAGGGTGTATCTCTTTTGGATAGAGCAAAGAAAAACTTAAAATGAGAATAATTGCTATTTTATGATGAGGCAATATTTTTTAGTTCCTCATCATTTACTGCTTGAATTTTTTCTTCTATTTGTGTGAGTTCTTGGAGTAGGTGCTCAGAAAAACTTTCCAATTTTTCAATGTATGGTTGCGCTTGTTTTACTTTTTTTGGATCAATCTTTCTTTTTGTGCCAAATAGTTTAGTAAGTAAACTTGTTTCGTAGCTTGCATAAAATATTTTATAGATCATTGCATATGTGTCATGAAGTTGTGTATGAATAGATTCTATTTTAGAAATAGTATCGGCTGCAATCAATACACAGTTCTTTAGCTCCTTACAATCTTTGTAAAACCAAATACCAAAGCTACATTCTCTTTCACTTACTGGAATAGCATCGATGTTCATATCGTAGCCATCCATAAGTAATTCAGCTTTTTTTACCCATTCTTTATGAGCTATTTTAGCATCGTTTAGTTTTATGAGAATTTCAGTTTTATTCATATTCCAACCTTATGTAAAGAGTTTTATACTTTTATTTATTATTCAAAAAATTATAAACATCACGTGGTGTAGATTCCATCTCTTGTGATATTTGTTTCATTTTTGTCTCTGCAGAGACATCTATGTTTTTTGTTTGTAGCTTTGTTATTGCTTCTTCTACATTTATAAGATTCATATCATGGAGTTCTTGAAGTGTTTTTCTTCCAAGATTACTAGGCATACCTTTCGATTTTTTTACTTTTTGTGATTGTGGATGCATTATTTTATAAATCTTACTTGGAATTGTGTTATTTTTCTTAGCAATATCTAAGATACTTTCATCTTCATCAAACTTTATGCCACTAGCTTTTAGGTTTTCTTTTGCTTGTTCTAAATTAATATTTTGTTTTCTCGAAAGGGTACTAAGTCTACTTTCTTCAGCATGACCATATGGTGGTACGCCATACTCATCTGCCCAGTACTCTTTGATACTAGATTGTAGGTCAAGTATAGATTTTACAGGTTGCACCATATATAAGGTACTTATTACAAAAAAGGAATTTATACCAAAGGCAATTAGAAATTCTTTTTTTGTAAAAGATATCTTTTTACTTTTATCTTTGAGGTAACCTATCAGAGGTTTCCAGTTATAGTAAATGTGTATGGCACTAAAAAAAAGCATAGTAAACATGGATGTAGCGTGAAGTTCACCATACTGAGTTTTTGAAAGCCCTAATAAGTGCCAATCTACCCAGTAAGCAACTTTTCCCTGCGGAACTATATAAAGCATAATGCCTGTGTAACTCATGATTAAAAATGAAAAGCCAAGGCTTAATGATATAATTTTTCTCATATTTATAATTCCTACAGTGTTAGGTTTCTCTTCTCTATCTTAGAATAGCTTTATCTGGTACTTTTATGCCTTTAGCATTTAGAATGCTAGGTGTCCCATTAATCCCGATTCTATTAACTTCGTCTATAGATTCTTGAATTTTCCCATTAAGAATCTTTAATTCCATTTTGGAGTATGTAGCTTTTTTATATTTTGTACTTTTATTTGCTATCTCTTTCATAGCTTTTGCTCTTGACACATTATCTTCTTGATTTAAGATGTATCTACACATGCTTTTAGCATTTTTATGAAAACTTAATGGAAAAAGTATAACATACACTGTTACATTATTTTTTAAGGATGTAAGCTTATGTTCTAGTTTTTGACAATAGGGACATTCCGGATCTGTAAAAACAAAATATTCATCTTTTCCGCTTCCTAGTGTATAAGCAGCTATATTTTTAAGAGTTTTGATATTTAGGTCAAATGGAATAGTAAGTTCTTGTGCTGTTTTTGCATCATAACCTTTACCTATAACAATATTACTGAAATCCTTAGTTATAAAGCCCTCTACAATACCCGGACGAGGCCCCATTACTTTGGCTTTGAACTGATAGAGACCTTTATGTACTTCAACATGCGTTACTTTTGCATTTATATTTTTTATCATTGGTACTTTTTCAATTATCATTTTTAATGCTGTGTTATCTGCAAAAAGCGAGATACTAAGAAATAGTGCTGTAAATATTAAAATCATTTTTGTATGTATCATATTTTTTCCTTTGAGTTGTTTTATATTTTTTCCCAGAATGTACCTTGTGGGGTATCCATCAAGGAGACTCCACAAGCTAAAACTTCATCCCGAAGTTTGTCTGAGAGTTCAAAATTCTTTTCTTTTTTTGCTTCATCCCGTTCTACAATCAAGGAAGCTAGCTTCTCTTTTGTTTCTTCATCCATTCCAAATTGAAAATACTCAAATGGATTTTTTATACCAAAGCCTAAAATATTACTTATGTAATATAGATTAGAAATGGTCTCACGTTTAAGAACTTTATGTTTGCCCGGAGTGTCAAGTGTTTCATTTGCAGAACTAATCATCTCATCTATGAGTGCTAGAGCAGAAGATACATTCATATCATCACTTAGAGCCTTTAGTAGTTCTTCTTGAAAAGAAGTTGTTTCCGTGTTTTGTGCTAATCCAAAAAGACGTTTATGAAGTCTATAAATCTTGTCTAGTCTCTTTTTAGCTACGCTCAAGTCTTCAGTGTTAAAGTTAAAGTTACTTCTGTAGTGTGTACTAAGAAGATAAAAACGTAATACTTCACCATCATAGTCGCTTAGTGCATCTTTTAAAAAGAAACTATTTCCTAAAGATTTTGACATCTTTTCACCGTTAATGTTTACAAAACCGTTATGCATCCAGTAGTTTGCTAAAGTATGTGAGCTTCCACATCTCGTTTGTGCAGCTTCATTTTCATGGTGTGGAAAAAGTAAGTCAGCTCCACCACCGTGAATATCAACTGAGAATTCATTTTCTTCTAAAGCAAGATGTTTTTCAATCATCGCAGAACATTCTAAATGCCAACCTGGACGACCTTGACCAAACGGTGAAGTAAATGTTAGAGTATCATCCTTTACAGATTTCCACATTGCAAAATCAGCAGGGTTCTTTTTCATGCTTGAACTCTCTACACGGTTTTGTTTGTCCTCTTCATCTTGTACTCTTGCAGAAAGCTTTAAGTACTCACTATCGCTTGAAGTATCAAAATAAACATCACCATCAGTAGTGGCATAGGCGTGATTTGAATCTATAAGTTTTTGGATAAGCTCATACATCGCTTCAAGAGATTCAGTAGCTTTTGGTTCAATATCTGGTTGAGATACACCTATCGCCTCCATCTCTTTATGAAAAGCTTGTGTATAAAAGTCAGTAATTTCTTTTATATCTTTTTTTTGCTCTAGTGCTTTTTTAATGATTTTGTCATCAATATCTGTAATGTTTCTAGCATAGGTTACATCTAAACCATTTGCCTTAAGCACACGAGTAAGTAAGTCAAATACAAGCGCAGATTTTGCATGACCTAAGTGTGCATCATCATAAACTGTCGGACCACAAACATATAATGTTGCTTTGCCTTTGTTTTGAGGTATAAACTCTCGTTTTGTTTTTTGCACTGAATCGTATATGTACATTTAATTTTCCCTAAATTTATTGATTTTTTTTTGCCTGAGGATTATAAAGTATATATGTAATTATAGCATGTTAAATAATTAGTGGAGTTGTACTATAATCTATCTATGATTTATATAGCATTTACCTTTTGTATAGTAATAATCCTTTTTATCGCCTTTTATCAATGGCAATATTTTATGATATTTTCACCTGTGTACTATAGAGATGGTGAATTAGAGAGTAATTTTGAGATGTTAGGTGTTATTACACAAGAGAAAGTAAAACTTGAAGGTGTAGTTTATGAGCCTGAAAATGCACAAAGTACACTCTTGTTCTTTGGCGGACGTTCTCATGATGCAGTTGGTTTAATCAAACGATTGTCTATGCTCTACCCAAAGCAAAGAATTGTAACGTTTAATTATCGTTCTTATGGAAAAAGTGGAGGTACTGCAA
>NZ_JBLHOE010000053.1:0-23798 GCF_047622445.1 Sulfurimonas sp. | reverse complement strand
ATAATTTTTTATAACACTAATTTTTTTTGATTCTCGTTGAAGATTATCAAAGCAGTTCTTAGTTTTTTCATTACTATATGATTTATAAAGTGGTAAAAGCCAGCATTCTAGAGAATGAATAGAAATAGCAAATATTATTTTTTCTTTATTTTCTTCATAAAAACTTTCTTTACTGTCAATTTGAGTCACTAATCGTTCAATAACTTTTTCAATTAATATTGTAATCGTTAACTCTATATTTTTAGAGTCAGTAGGACTTACATTAAAATTAGGATGCTGTGCATCATCTGTATCAATTTGGATAATAATATACTCACTATTCAAAACATCATCACGAAATCGGCTATCACTTAAATATGTAAGTAACAACTCCCAATTTCCAAAATCAGCTTGTTTTTTTGTTGTTTCATCAAATGGTGGTTGAAGAGCTTGAATTTCTTCATCTAAGTCATCAATATCTTTGTAGAAACCGCAGAGTATATTTTCTATGACTATTTGGTCTGTAATCCCTTCGCAAGCTAATCCAAATTTTGCCATTAAAAACCTTTAGGCAGTCCACCTAAATAACCACGAAGAAAGGCTTCTGAAAGTTTTAATGTCTCATCTGTTGATGATTTTGGCTTATCTTTAGCAGTTATATTTTTCATTCTTGTATGACCTTGTTTATTACGAGAGACTACAAAAAGTTTTTGTTCTTCATCATTTAAATCTATTCCATCAAGTATTGCAGGGTTGTGCGTAGTTAAAAATATCTGCTTATCATACTTTTCTGCTAAATCGCTTAAAATTGTCATGAGCTTTGTACATAATTTAGGATTTAAAGAAGCATCTATATTGTCTATAGCAAAAGCTTTTGGTGTCTCTTTTGCCACAATAAGGGTAATATAAAACAGTATAAATAAAAACCCCTCATTTGCGCTTCGTTGGTCAAACTCTTGGTACAAATATTTATCTTTTATTACAATTTTATTCTCGTTCGATTTTAAATCTGTTGGTATCTCAATATTTTCAAACCAGTTAAAAAGTTGTAATGATTTTATAATCGTTTCAATATGAGTTTTATCTTCATAATTGTTTATTACTTTTAGAAGTTTTAACAAGCCTTCACCATTAATACCTAATGGCTGAATTTGCCCCTCTTTTTCAAAAATTCTGAGTGCTGTGTTTTCAGGGGAATAAATAAGAAAATCAATAAGTTTTGTATTTAAGTGTATCATATATTTTTTCAATATTTCTGAATCTAAATCACCGTTAGATATTTCTAAATTTGCACTATTTGTATTATCTTCTTCCCATTTAGAATAATTAGTATTACGATTATAAAAACTATACTCTTTCTCTATATTATTATACTTAATTGCTATCTCAATATTTTCATCTTCATTATAATCACTAAAAGCACTACGCATTAAAATAGGTTCAGTAACTCTAATTCCTCGAGAAACTAAAAACTCATTATCCAACTTATTAGAATCACTAGCAGAAGTAAAAACAAGAGCTTCAAGTAGATTACTCTTGCCGGAACCATTTTCACCTATAAAAAGATTTACTCTAGCAACTTCTACCTGTAAGTCATAAATTGATTTAAAATTTTGAATATGAATTTTTTCTATCATTTACTCTTCTTAGTTCTAATTTATGGATATTATATCATACTAATATAATGAAAATTTAAATCTCAAGTAAAACTTTAGGGTAGCCTTGATGGAAATGTATGATCTATACTATTTTCAATCTTCATGAAAAAGGTTATCATACTAGAGCAATATAATTCAATAAAAAGGCGAACTATGTACTCATTAAGACTAGACATTGACAACTCAGTAGATTCAAGATTTTCATCTTTTGTAGAGCAGTTTAAAAAAGAAGATTTTTTAGTCTCCTCTGTTAAAGATGTTCAAAAAAGAGTAGCAGATGCAGAGAAAAATGAAAACTTCTCTTCCGATGAAGACTTTTGGTCTAACATAGATAAAAAAGTTAAAGGCTTATAACTTGTAAATCCTTCTAAACCTTGAGTTAATACAAATACTATATGATTACTCTAATAAAGGACAAAAAATGAAAACAAAATTTTTAATGCTATGTAGTGTATTGGTATTGGCTCTTGGGTCAACTAGCTTATATGCTAAACAAAAACCATTTCTCATTCATGGACAATTACCACATCTTACTAAAACTATAATGGTGTTATGGGATGATGAAGACTTGGCTCTCACTCCTGAGCAAAAAACAAAACTAAAACACATCAGACAAAGAACAATCGGTGGACTTGGTACTATAAAAGGTGAAGTTTTTCCACTTGAAGAAGAGATAGTCTCAGCAAGTAACAATGGAGCAAACCCAGATACTCTAGAAGACTCTCTTGATAAGTTAGCAGAACTAAGAGCTGAGGCAACAATGCTTCACCTTCGTTGTCTGTATGATACAAGAAATATACTTAGTCAAGAACAACTTGAGATAGTGGAATAAAGTAGCTTTTCTCTTATAACTAAGGTGTCATCTTCCTTGATGATGCTAAGTTCCTCAAAACAACCACAATATTTTTTGAAATATAGATTAATTTAATTATTTTATGTTAGAGTTAATCATATAGAAATATTATATTTTGAAGTGCAACTTCCATAGGTTTTTAGCCTTTGATGAACTCTTCGGCAGTCAAGATGAATGGAAATATTAGAAGCATTTCACGCCATAAAAGAGTAATACCGACAGATATTTTTGATTTCTCACGAGATGGAGATTAAAGAGATGTTTGAGCGGGTTGTGGAGTTGTAAAAATAATAGCTAGTTAATATCCGCTTCCATTCAGACAATAAGAACTAGATAATTAATTAGTTTTAGTTAGTAAAATAAAAAACTTAAGGACAAAATGAATGGAAAAGTATAGAGAATCATTAATAAAAAATGCTTGTGATTTTCAAGCAATGTCGGATGAAGCAAGAGAAATTGCAAGAAAAAAGTTCAGAAGAAAAGAAACAGAAGTAGAAAATACTATAAGAATAAGTATTGATGGGTTAATTGCCTCATTAATAAAGGAAACAGAAAATAAAATTGATATAGTTGATAAAAAAATATCTTTTAAACTGACACTAATATCATCTTATGTTAGAACACATTTCATAATAAATGATTTTTTATTAAATGGAGATTTAGTAGAAGCTTCAATTTTAATGAGAAAACAATTAGAAACTGTTGCAAGATTAAACGAATTAGATTCAAAAAGTCTTGAAAAACTTCTTGGAAGAACTCCAAATGTAGGAAATATTTTAAATGGGGAAAGTGGGAAAATTTATGGACTTTTATCAGGAATAGCCCATTCTTCAAGTCATAGAATAGGTGAATTATTATCTGTTATTGAAGATGGAGAAAAAATTGGTGTATCAAATCTTCCAACATATTCAGAACATGCTCACTCAGGTTGGGATTTAAATACTTTTATATCATTTAATTTTTTATTTCATTTATTAGAATGTGTAGAAAGATGGTACCCAAAAAAAGATTTTTCTAAATATTCAGACTTCTTATTTCCTACATTTGTAATAGCTGTTAAAAATGGAACAATAAATATTCCTGAAAAGAAAAAATAGGATAAAGATGAGATTTGAAATTCAATTATAACAAATAGGAAAATAACTTAAATGAATATACACTTTAAAGTCAAAAATAACAGTCAACACTTAATATTATTTGTTCATGGTTTACAAGGAAGTAAAGAAACATTTTATACTCAAGAAGATAAACTATTTTTTCATGAGTATTTAGAACAACCTATTCTTAATCATGTAGACATTGGATACCTAGAATATCATACAGAAGATATAGTAGGCAAAAAAAGTTTTAAATTTATTCTATCCAAGATATTTATGCCATTTAAAAATGACTCAATAAATAATTTAAATATTGAAGAATTGTCAACATCTGCATCGCACAGAATAGAAGAAGTTATATCTCAATATGAAAGTGTTAACTTTATTTGTCATAGTATGGGAGGATTGATAGTAAAAGGGGCTTTAATAGAAAATGAGAATATACAAGATAAAACTATTTTTTATATTACCTTAGCGACCCCGCATAGAGGAACAAATAAAGCAAAATATTTAAATGGAATGAATAGACAAGTAAAATCACTTGAAGAAAACTCACAAATTATTGAGTACTTAACAAATCATTATTTTAGTATTAAAAATAAATTTAATAGACATTATTATCGAGCCACTGATGAATCATGGGTATTACCAAAAGAAAATGCGTTTCCAATTTCCGAGCATATGCATACAAGCCCCGTAGACGCTAATCATAATGATATAGCTAAACCTAGATTTAATCTATACCTATCACCACTTATTTATGATATAAACAAAAAAATAAAAGACTATCTTTCTCTAAATAAAATAATTTTAAAAGAACTCTACAATATAAAAACAGAAACATTGAAGGAATTATATATGATAGATACAAAAATAATTAATCTATCAAAGTCTCTCTACACCCGTGGCATTCAATGTTCAAAAGCTCTTTGGTTAAAAAAACACAAATCATCTGTACTTTCACTTCCAAATGCATCGGCTGAAGCAATTTTTGAAACTGGTAATATTGTAGGAGATTTAGCATGTGAACTTTTTCCAAATGGGAAAAAAGTAGGATTTGGAAAAGGCTTCGAGGAGATGCTCTATACAACTAAGCAGTATATTGAAGAAGATACATCAAACATCTATGAGGCTACATTTGCTTACGATGGAATTTTGGTTATGCTGGACATACTCCACATAGATGGAGATGGTATTAGTATCTATGAGGTTAAAAGTTCTACCTCTGTAAAAGACATATATATTCATGATGTATCAATTCAATACTATGTTCTTAAACATTTAGGCTTTAATATAAAAAGTGCAAATGTCATTCACCTAGATAACTCTTACGTCAGAGGCGATGAGCTAAACATTGGTGAACTGTTTTCTGTGGTAGATGTCACTCAAGAGGTTCAGAGTCTTCAAGCAAATATTCCTCACATTTTAGGAGAGTTTGAGAACTACCTGAGTGACAAAACAACTGAGCCAGACATCGACATAGGGAAGCACTGTAAAAACCCTTATGAGTGTGATGCTAAAGATTATTGTTGGAGAGTTCAGAGAAGTATCCCTGAGTACTCGGTGTTTAACATTTTTAACCTTGGAAGTAAAAAGCAAGTAGAACTTTATGAAAAAGGCATAGTAGACATAAAAGACGTACCCGACTCATTTGCTATGACAGCCAAACAAGCCCAAGCAGTCAGTAACTACAAATCTGGCGTCACACACATAGATAAAGAGCTAATAGAAGAGTTTTTAAATACCTTTACCTATCCAGTGTATCATCTAGATTTTGAGACTTTTCAACAAGCTATACCAGAGTTTAAAGGCATAAGTCCGTTTATGCAGATACCGTTTCAGTATTCGTTACACATAGAGCATGAAGATGGAAGGTTAGAGCATTGTGAGTTTTTAGCCCAAGACGGTGAAGACCCAAGAGAGTTGCTTGCACAAAAGCTGTGTGAAGATATACCGCGTGATGTAACAGTACTAGCGTACAACATGGGCTTTGAGAAAGGTGTCATAAGAAAACTGGCATCAAACTACCCAGAACTTAGTGAGCATTTACTTTGTATTCACGACAACATAAAAGACCTCATGACACCGTTTGGGCAAAAGCATTATGTAACTCCAAGCATGAATGGAAGCTACTCCATAAAGTATGTATTACCAGCTTTAGTTCCTGAGATGCAAAATGCATACAAAGAGTTAGATGGTGTACAAAACGGTGGCGAAGCTATGAACGCATTTGCTAACATGTCTAAGCTTGGTGAAGTAGAGAAAGAACAAATGCGAAACTCTCTTTTGGAGTACTGTAAACTTGATACGTTGGCTATGGTTCGGGTGTTGGGGAAATTAAAGGAAGTTTGTAAGTAAATAAACCCTTCATTTTGTCATACTTTTCTACATAAATTTATTTTTATGAAATAATATAAAAATATAAAGGAAAAGTTATGAATGAAAATAGTACAAAAACTACAATATTGACTTTGCAACTAAATAGTGGTACCATTATATTATGAGTAGGAAAGATAAACTGCTCAAAAAGTTTTTGCATATACCCATAAAAAAAGATTTAACTTTTAGTGAGTTAGAGACACTTCTTGTAGTGTACGGATATGTAAAAATAGAAGGAAATGGTTCGGCTGTGAAGTTTTTCAACAAAGAAAAAGATAGTTTGATAAACCTACATAAGCCACATCCTAATGATATCTTAAAGACATATCTTGTTAAGCAGATTCAAGAGAAATTAAAGGAGCTTGGTAATGGCTAATACTATAGAATACAAAGGCTACATAGGAAGTATAGAATACTCTAGTGAAGACAAATGTTTCTTTGGAAAGTTAGAGATGATAGACGACTTAGTTACTTTTGAATCTGATAATGCTAATGACCTTGAAAAAAACTTTCATGACTCTGTAGATGAGTATCTTCAAACATGTAAAGAACTTGGTAGGGAACCGCAAAAAGTTTACAAAGGTGTTTTCAACGTTAGAATCAACCCAGAGTTACATAAGAAAATATATAAAGAAGCCCTCAAGACTGGTATGTCACTCAACTCGTTTGTACAACAAACTTTAGCAAATAGGGTTTTGAAAATACATTCATAGACAAGCTTCTCCAAATCCCTTTATATTTCAATTAGTACCAAAGCTTAAGCATAAAATTTGCTAGATAGATATAAGATATTTTAATATATATTAATTCTGGAAAAGGATTTATAATGAAAAATATAGCTCAGGTAAAGAATGCGCTCTGGGGCTTATTTATATCTGACTCTCTTAGTATGCCTGTTCATTGGTACTATAAACGTGAGTATATAAAAAAAGACTTTGGGCAAATCACTGGTTACAATGATGCCCTACATCCACATCCCGAATCTTTTATGGTTGCAAATACCTACTTTCCAAACCTCGAAACTGCAAAAAAATTAAATCGTCGCTACGACATACTACACAAGCATAGCCATTTTTATAACACAACATACAGTCATTTAGACATAGAAACAAAAGTCCATGATGGTGAACATGCAAACATGATGCCAGAACTTGATGAAAGGTACCATTATCATCATGGCTTAAAAGCAGGTGAAAATACACTTGGAGCTAATCTTGTACGAGTACTTATGCGAAGTGTAATCAAAAACAAAGGCTACAATCAAGATAGTTTTTTAGATGACTTTGTAGAGTACATGACATCAGCAGGTACAAATAATGATCCATATTTAGAGATTTATCTTCGAGATTGGTTTGAAAACTACTCTGAAGGTTTACCACCAGCCTTGTGTGCACAAAGTCAAAGACAAAGATGGTCTATAGGTTCTCATGGAGGAATCATTCGCCCGCTTGTTTTGTCACTCACTACAAAAAGTGCTTTTGAAGGTTTGGGTGTGGCTGTCAGTCATCAAAATCTTAC
Organism: Sulfurimonas sp.; assembly: GCF_047622445.1. Classification (GTDB taxonomy): domain Bacteria; phylum Campylobacterota; class Campylobacteria; order Campylobacterales; family Sulfurimonadaceae; genus Sulfurimonas. Next base: position 16,314 of record NZ_JBLHOE010000053.1, on the reverse strand, counting down.
ACACAGTTCTCAAAATGTATCTTCAGCACTTGGTTCTTTAGTTCCGCTTTTATCAAACTTACTTAATGGGAATGAAGAATTCGAAACTCTTAAGAAGTCTTCACAAGAGATAGCTCTCATAAAGATACATGGTGAAGAGTTGTCTAAGATATATTTTTCATCTAATGGACCGGGAAATATTCCAAAAGATCAGATGTGGAAACTTCATACAGAGTTTTCAAGTAACTACTTAAGTGAGATACTCCCAACTGCTACAGATGAAAGCATGATAACAAAACGTTTTGCAACGTCTTGTTACCCAGAACATGGAGTTCCGTTAATTTATTATTTTTTACATAAAAATAAATTTGATTTTCTCCCTTGTCTTTTAGATAATGCAAATGCTGGAGGAGATAATGTTCATAGAGGGATGATCTTAGGCTTGTTAGTTGGCTCAGTAACTAAGAAAATCCCTGAGTCTTTAAAGCAGGGTCTCTTAAAACATGAAGAGCTAGAAAATGAAATAGAGGACTTTGTAAAGTTCTGTAATTTATAAATAAAGGAGTTTATTATGGGTTTTGAATTAATGGAGTTACCATTTGAGGTAACAGGATTGGAGCCGTATATTTCGGCAGAAACTATAGAGTATCACTACTCTAAACATCATGCCACTTATGTTGAGAAGCTAAATGGCCTCATAAAAGGAACGAAGTACGAAAACAGTACCCTCCAAGAGATAGTACAAGGGGCTGATGATGGAATCTTTAACAATGCAGCGCAGGTGTATAACCATGATTTTTATTGGAATGGACTAACTGGTACTGCAACCATTGCATCGACTGAATTATCTACTCTTTTGAATGAAAATTTTGGTTCGCTAGAAGGATTTAAAGAAAAGTTTTTTAGTGCTGCTGTAGGACTGTTTGGATCTGGATGGGTATGGTTGATTTTAACAGATGAAGGAAAACTAGTCATTGAAACAACATCTAATGCTGGCTCGCCTATACGTTATGGGAAAAAAGTATTGTTAACGTGTGATGTTTGGGAACATGCATACTATATTGACTATCGTAATCTACGTCCAAAATATCTTCAAAATTGGTTTAAAGTGATTAATTGGAAGTTTGTATCAGATAATTTTGCACAAGCAAAAAGCAATTTAAAATCAGAATATACGCAATTATGTAATGATGATGAGGAAGTGTGTGATTATATTGATCCAATGCAAGAAGATGAGCATATAGCTTTATAAATCGAGACTATTTTAAATATTTATGAAAAGAAGCATTGCGGAGTTGTGAAATTTGGGAGACTGTAAAATGAACTTTACTCGTTTTCTTCCTCTTGAGTATTAAGCCCTTTTGCTAACTCTCTGATAACATCATATTCACTATCGTCTGTCTTTATTAATCTTTTAATATTGAGACTTTTTAACAAGTCATGGGGTATACTTAATAAAGCACTTTGAATTTCAGCCTTTTGTTGTGTAGTTAAGCGTTTGTGAATAGCAATCGGATGGCTTGGATAAGCGCTTGTTTTATATACAATTGATAGTTTGTCTTTTGTTTTCTTGTCCTCTAGATTTTTAAATGTTCTGATTATCCCACCACCGAAGTCTCCAACATCCCGTGCAATACATTTATAAACAGAATCATGTGAATTCACGTATAAGACCTTTGCGTCTTTATCGACATCGAAATTAAAGAACTTCTTTAGCTCATACTTTGTTAGTAATGTTGCAGCGAATGCTTTTGGTGCAGGAAAGAGAAAGGTTTTACCTTTAAATTGCTTAGCTTCAAAGGCTTTGTCTAATTTTTGAGAAAGTAAAATACCTTGTATAAGTTTGTCTGCACGTGCAAGAGCCTGGTAACTTTCTTTTTCATGAGCAATTACATAGTGGTAAGGGTTCATATAGGCAATATCATAATTGCCTGCATAAAGTTCTTCTTCAAATTTTGGAATATTCATTTCAGTTTTAAATGTTACCTTCTTATGTAAACGTTGAGATAAATAATCTGCAATAGGTTGCCATTTTTGAATGAGTACGACAGGACTTTGTTGTGGTACTACACCTAAAATAATTTCTTGAGCATTTAAGCTAGTCATTAAAATAAATATATAAAGAATTAATCTCATTTTACACCTTTCATTGTATAGGATTATGTTTAGGTTCACCAATAAAATAGCCTTGAGAATAATCAATGTCTAAGGCTTTGACAATCTCAAAAACTTCTTCGGTGCTAACATATTCGGCTATGGTTTTCATATTGTTCTTTTTAGCAAAGTCTACAATCGTCTCAACAACCTTATACGCATTTGGATTTTTATGGATATTTTTGATCATGCTTCCATCGATTTTTATATAGTCAGCTTGTAGTTTCATTAGGTATTCAAAATTTGAGTATCCTGTTCCAAAGTCATCTATGGCGATTTGACAGCCGAATTTTTGAATGGTGAATATAAAATGTTCCATAGAATCAAAACTATTGATACTTTCACTTTCTACAATCTCAAACACAATACGGTTTGCATAACTAATATTGCTTAGTTTATTATAAAGATAAGCCATTATATCTGGATTTACAATGTCTTCTATCGTAAGGTTGATGGAGAAAGATTTAGTGCTTTTTGCGACTTCTTCAAAACATCTGTCAATTACCACTCGGGTAATCTGAGGATATAATCGAGCGCGCTTTGAGATATCTAAGAAGAAGTATGGTGAAATAATATCTCCATTCTCATCCTGGAGTCTCACTAAGGTCTCATACTTCTCAATCTCGTTCGTTTTATTGTTATAGATGGGTTGAAAAAAACTTAAGATACGATGTTCTTTTAATGCAGATTTTAATTTAGAAGTCCATAAGAGATTGTTTTTATATTCTTCACCCACTTTTAAAACGTTGGAGTAGATAATGTAAGGGACGTTGTTTCGTCTTGCAGTATGATGTGCAATAGTAGCTTGCTCAATTAAGTTACTTTTTTCAAATGCGAACCCTAGTGTTAATGAGAGATTAATATCATATTCAAGTACAGTTAAATGATTTACTTGAATATCGTGTTGAAAATTTTTTATTCCTTGAATGAATTCATCTTGATTACCCTCAGTTAAGACTGCAAATTCATCAGAATGCAATCTATAGATATGGTAGTTGTCTAAATCAAAATAATCAAAAAGTTTTTTACTAAAAATTTTAAGAACTTGATCTCCTACCTTGTGACCATAGAAGTTGTTAATCTCTTTAAACGCCTGTATATCCAAAATTGCCAATAATGGTTCCTTAGTTTTTGGTATGTCTTGTAATAATTTAAAACGATTTCCAAGACTAGTCAATGCGTCGGTTTGAAACATTTGTTTTAAACTCTCTTTACTGTTAACTAACTCGGTAATATCATAGCGTAGCGCTAAAAATTCAACAATTTTTGAGTTTTTGTCTCGTAGGGGGATAACAGTTATATTTACATAAAATGAACTACCATCTTTACGTATGTTCTTTAAAATACCATTCCATATATTTCCGCTTAAGACCTCTTTCCACATTTTTTTAAAGACTGATATTGGAGTATTTGGATGCCTTAACATATTATGCGGCATACCTATTAACTCATCTCGAGTATAACCTATAATAGAACAGAATGCATCATTTACATAGGTAATTCTTCCTTCGATATCTCCCTTAGAAACAATACTCCCTGCATCCACTGCTCGCTCATATTCTTTTAGTATTTGGATGTTTGTTGTAAGTACTTCGTTAGTATGCTTTAATTCTAAAGAGCGTTCATTCACTCTGTCTTGCATCAAAATCATAGCATTGGCTAATTCTCTAACTTCATCATGGCTCGTGATTTTAGGAATATTTACTGTGTTAATAAACTTGTTACCAATAGATTTAATAGATTGGGTTAAAAGATCAAGATTCCTAGATAATCTGAATCCAACGAGAAAGGAAACTATGATGGAAACTAACAACTCAGTAAGGATGATAAGTAAGGTTTTATACTTGTTATCCTGGATTTCTTGATAGTCTTTTGTAAGGTCTAACCATAAGTTTAATGTACCAATAGTGTATTCATCAATTTTAATAGATTCTGATATTTGTTCCATTGCTGAAAGTTTTTCTTTATCTAAGCCATCAAACGCGACAACACGATCATCCTTATCGAGCACTTCTGCGGATACAATATTATCTAAGGTAATAAACCCATGTAAAATATTATCAAGGGTACCAAGATCATAAATTGATAATGGTGTTGCAACTAGTTTGGCACCTAAAACTTCAAGTGCTGTGATTCTTTGATCAATAAAACGTTGCGTATTATTTTCTATGGATGTGAAGTTTACTGTTGCAATCATAATTAAGAAGAAGAGTTCTATAGTTACAAAGGATAGAATAAACTTGTACTTAAATGACATTTTCATATAAACTCCTTTTTCATTATTTCTGACATTATAATAGATTATAACTTATTTATTAATACTTGAAAATTAATATCCTTACGTGTATAAAGTCCGAAGCAAGAAAGAAATAATGTAAAAAAACACTGCTTCAAACTCAAACAGTAACTACGAAAAGGTCTTGCATTAAGTATAAATGAATACAATTGAGAAGTACAAATATATTCGATCATTTTAAATAAAGGAAATGTTATGGCAAAAGGTAAAGATTCTCAAAAGTCTGTTAAGAAACAACCAACAAAATCGTTAAAAGAAAAACGTAACGATAAAAAGGCAAAAAAATCTTCATAAGGATTTTTTAAAACACTCCTTTTGGAGTGAATCTCCCCTTTACAAACCCTTCATACATAATCATCATATAAGGAAGTATATTTAATGAGAAGCATATTTATTTTGACTTTACTATCCCTAAGTTTGTTTGCAGAGGGTAAGAGTTTACACTTAGTATCTGCGGAAATGATTAACTATGATTACACTGGTAGCACGCAGGGTTTTAAAGATGCAAAAGTTTCTTATACTCTACCTGGTGTTAGTTACACGTATATGGATAAAAACTATATAGCCTTAGCATCTGTAAAATATAGTCAAAACCAAAACATCGGCTACACAGCTTTAGGCAGTACAACTATAGTTTTAGAGCAAAAGGGTTGGAAGTATGAAGTAGGAGCTGGGTATAAGTTTTATCTTGGTAAAACGTTTTTTGTTGGACCAGCACTGCTCTTTAGCGATACATACACAACGCTAGATCAAATTATAGGTACGAGAACCATTCGAACACTCAAACATGACACCGACCTTAGACTATATGGTTTAGTTGGATGCAACATCACAAAATCTACACTCATCTTCGGTGCCATTGAACTTGATAACGATCTCTTAAGTAACAACTATAAAAAGGATTATTCTCAGTATAATGTGACGGGAACCCTCTATCAATTTCTTGAGAAAGACTTTTTTCTTTATTTAAAGTATGAACAATCACTAAGAGGTAAAAATGCCACAGGTACAGTCTCAGGGAACAAAAACTATGTTGGTTACGGTTTCGGGATGGGAATTAGAATATAAAATAAAGTAAAATATTGTTCTTGTGACGCTAGCTGTGACACAGATAGTATAGAATATGGTATGAACAATAATTTTAAACTCCGTACCGTTATTCTTGGCGTACATACGAGCATAGTTGATATCGTTATTAAAAATATGTCATTTGATGGGCAAACTGTCACACATAGTTTCTCTCCGGATTACGACATAATAACTTTTAAGACATTCGACTGCATGAAGGTAATCCCAACCATCCAGTTATATGCACCCTTCATTAAAGTTATTATGCCTCTCGAATTAGATAAAGAAATCCAAAAAAACTAAAAACATTCAAATTTATCTTAAAAATGTCCGTTTAAAAAAATTGGATGCTAGATTTGGATTCCATGACATTATTAAAAATGGTATGTCGATTTCTCCATTACTTGAGAGTTCTTCAAATATTTTATAACCTCCAAATTTTGAGTATAATTTATAATGTTCCTTTAAAATTGCAACAATAGTGACCTCTATGTCATTAGAGATAAAAAGATGATAAATACTCTGTGTTAAGTACTTAAATTCTAGGCTCAAGCCTTTATGATTATTTTTAATTACAAATCTAGAAAGTTCTCCAAATGTATGGTACTTTTGTCTGATGTTTCCAAAGGAGTACATATCTTCAACTGGAAGTTTATTGTTTGAGTCAAATATAAATCTTACTGTGCCACTTATTTCATCGTTTTCTTGAAAGTACATGATGGCAGAATTCTTATCAAATTTATCAAAGTTGAGGCCTTCTATCGCATCTGGATATTGATGGTGAAATCCGGAGTTTGTATAAACCTGACTTCGAAGTTGGAAGATTTTCACAAGTTCTTCTGCTGTGTTTACAAGTTTTACGTGAGGGTTGGTTTCTTCCCAATGTAGACCTCTATTAAAAGTGATACTTTCATCTATGATCTCTTCTAAGGAAATTCTGCTTTTCAACAACTCTAAAGCTTGCTGTTGTTGTAGGATGAAACTGCTTGGTAAGTGGTCTTGCGTTTTGTTAAAACTAATGTCAACTAAGTTTTGTAATTGCTCTAAGGCACTGTTGTGGTTTATGTAAATCATTTTTTTATCCTATGTTTGAAGTAGGAATGATTGTACTAACGAGGTGTCACAGCTAGCGTCACAAAGAGGAGTTTAGGGAGGTTTAAAGCTTATTTATTGAGTTTGTATCCAAAAGAGGGGATTGTTTCTATAAGTTTGAATTCTAACTTAGAACGTAAACGGTAGACGAGAGTTCTAAAAGCACTACCAGACATATTTTTTTCTGGCCAAATATAATCTTCTATACTAGATAAAGTAATGATCTGTCCATTTGCTTCGACTAAAAGTTGCAAGAGTTTCGTCTCATTTGTACCGAGTAGTATAGGCCGATCTTTATAGTAAAGATTATTGTTTTTTTCATCATAATAATAATCAGACCCGATATGTGTATAGTCATCATTAATAGTAGTTAGTGTGTCGTTTTTTATTTTGTAGATACTTAGTAGTATACTAGATTTTAATTCCTCTCTTTTAAATGGTTTAAGTAAGTAGTTTACCGGATTGGTTTGAATCGCTTTTTGCATTGTGTCATCGTCTGAAAAAGCGGTTAGATATATGATGGGGATATCTTTTGTCTTTTTAATTTCTTGAACTATTTCAATCCCACTTTTACTATTGGCAAGACTAATATCCATAAAGATAATGTCGGGTGTATGAGATGCTACGCTAGCTATAGCATCGTCGTAGTTTGTCACACTATCGGTAATACTGTATCCGAGTTTGAGTAAAGTTCTTTCAATATCAAGAGCAACTATTGGCTCATCCTCAACTATAAGTATCTTAAATTCATTCATCATTGTCCTTCCATGTTATTTTTACACTAACGCCATCTTCTGATTGTAAGTTGATTTTACCGTGGAGTTTTGACTTTACCAAACTGTTTACCAAAACGAGACCTAGAGAGTTTGAAGATATCTTTTTATGGTATCCAATCCCATCATCAACGACAGATAAGAGGTATAAGTTATCAGCTTTAGATAGTTCTATATATAAGTTTCCCGTGTTGTTTGTAAATGCATGTTTAAAAGCATTTGTTGCTAACTCATTAAGAATAAGACCACAGTATATTGCTTGGTCTATGTGAAGATCTGTTGAAATTGCTAGGTGAATTTTTATGTTTTTGGCATAACTTTCTTGTATCTCATCTGTTAGAAGTACAAAGTAGTCATTTGCATTGATGTTAGATACATCCGTTTGGTAGTACAGCAATTCATGCAAGTGGCTCATGGCGGTAATTCTGTTGTAGGTTGTTGAGAGTATATTTCTTACATACAAATCATCGATGTCATCTAGTTGCAGTCTGATTAAAGAGATGATGGTTTGCATGTTGTTTTTTACTCTGTGATTGAGTTCTTTGAGAAGCATCTCTTTTTCATCGGCGATGTTTTTTAAATCCCGCGTTTTTTCTTCAACCTTGATTTCTAATTTCCTTTGCTCATTTCTTTGCTGAAAAAGTAGTTGATTGTTGGCACTTTCTTTTTCTTCTTGGAGTCGTTTTTTACAGTCCGCTAAAGCGATAGAGAAAATGACAGCTTCGAGCACAAAAGCTATCTCAACTATATACCGATGGGATTGGTGGATGTCAAATAGCCCGATACTAGATAGATACATAAAAGTACCTGCGAACATAACAACAAACCATCCAAACAATATAAAGTAAGCTTGACGATTGTGTTTATATGCTGCGTAAACAGTCATTAGCACTAAGTACACTTGCAATATTAAAGTAAATATATTTCTAAACTGGTTGAATGGGTTACTAACAATTAAAATTACTATGATGAAAGGGAAAATTACTAGGTAAACGCTTAAGATACTGTTATATACTTTATACTGATTTAGTTTTAAAAATGATTTAGTGAATAAGGCTAAAAAGAATATAGGAAGTGCCACAACAATAGGGGCGTATTCGATAAAAGCAATTCTTAGATTTTGTGTAAAAATATAACTATTTGACATACCGGTATATATCATTTGATGTGCGATAATCCCAAAAAGATAAAGGACGTAATATAAATAACTTATATCTTTAGTGAAAAAATAAATAAATAAATTGTAAATAGCAAGGATCAACATAGAAGCAAAAAACAAACCTAAGATAAACTGATGTTGGACCTCTTTTTCATAAAATGCACGAGTATCCCATATCTTTAGTTTCACAATGAGAGTAGTAATGTGAGAGGAGGCTTTTATGTAATATGTCTTTGACTCTTGTGGGTTCAAAGTTATTTTAAAGATTGGGTTGGTTGTTTTTCTATCTGGACTTACTTGGTATAAACCTTCTTTTTGTGACGTTTTAGAAAGCTCATCAAACAACTCTATATGTGTAGTGAGTGGATTGTCATATTCTATAGTATTATGTACATCTTTGTTTGTTGTGTTTGTAAGGGTAAACTTCACCCATACGTTAAAGTCAGGTGCATAGCCATACGCTAAAAATTCTTGCTCATTCTTTATAAACTCTACATCTTTATGAAGAATATCTGTAAACGTGAGAGTTTGAGACTTGTCTATGTACACTTCTGACTGAGAAAGTATGTTATGAAATTCTGTCTTATTATCTATACTGATCGCTTGTGCATTGATGATACAAATAAAAAAAATGACTATAAAAGACTTCAACATTAACCCTACTCCTTTCACACTAAAATGATTGCTTTTTATTTACGATAATTATAATATAAAGTAACTATTTTCTATCTTGTGACGTTAGCTGTGCCATGAATTATATATAATCGTAGTAATGGACAAGAGCGATTGAAAGAACTGTTTTAGATGTCTTTGTAAACACTTTAATCTATCCAATCTAAGCTTGATACTTTAGTTACGGTTCTGGTATTCGGTAAATTGAAAAAAAATTATTAGGAAGTTAAATGAATTTTATGTATAATAAAATATAATTTTTAGTAATAAGCATCTTAAAGGGAAAACTCCAATATGATAAATCCCATTACCGTTGTTACCAACAATGTTGGAAAAGAACTAGTACGTATTGCTGCACAAAACTCACTATCTGCATCTCAACTTTACATCGAAATTAATTCTGTTAAAACATTTGTTAAGTCTGCCGACTCAGAATTTATAGAAATATTTGCTAATGATCTTAGTAAATACAAAGATGAAGCTTATCTGCGAGACAGCACTATTGAATTTGAACAAGAATACAACATAGAAGTAAACTCCATGTATGACGACGACCCATTTAAGGATATGCTTTGTGACATAGAATTTGAAGAGAATGATACTCTTGCATACCTTGTTATAAGAAAGGGTTCAAAGCTAAAGTATTATGACGAACTTTATACCGATTTTCTAAATTATATTATTGAGCAAAAACTACGCTCAAATATAATGCTTTATCTATTTGATGCAGATTATAAAGGGAGCGTTAAAGGCTTTGTCGATGTTATAGAAAAAATAAACAAAATACTATTTAAAGAAGATAAAAAGATTCTGATTTCTAAAGGTTTAAATACGATAGAATCAATTCATTCTGATATATCTATGCTTATTGAAGAGAACAATGATGTTGGTGCTGAGGATAGTGAAGGGAAAGTCGATTATTCTAACAGGGGCTTTTTGTTAAGTTGTGCAGAGGGTGAACAACTATTTGAATTTATTAAGCCTCAGCAAGGTAAACATGGAAGAAACTGTAAAGGAAAATTTCTTGAAGTTGAGACTATAAACCTAGATTCAAATCCAACATTTACAGTTGAAGGCGGTATTGAGGTTCAGGATAGTTTTGAGCATATAAAATATTTTTCAAACAAAAGCGGTTACGTTGTGAAGAAAGGAAATCAGTATGAGGTATCAAATAGTATCGATGTGGATGAGATATCTTTTAAAACTACTGGAACAATTAACTCTGATTTAGAATCAGAGATATCTATAAATGTAATAAAAAATGATCCTTTAGAAGATGCTATTGAAGAGGGTATGCATGTTAAAGTGCAAAGACTATCAGTAAAAGGGAGCATCGGACCTAGCACTAAAATAGAGGCACGTGAAATATATATAGATGGTCAAACTCATAATGAATCTTACATAAAATGTGTTAATGCCAAGATAGGACAGCATAGAGGTAAGATTATAGGACGCAGGGTTGAAGTGAAAACACTTGAAGGTGGTGAAATTATTGCTGATGTAGCAATTGTAAAGAATGCTGTGCGCGGGAGTATTCAAGCAAAAATTATCGAGATAGAGATCCTTGGTTCACATGTGACAATGGAAGCTTCTGAATATATTCAAATAGATATAGTAAAAGGTGAAGAAAATAGATTCATTATCGATACTACTATAAAGGGCGCTTTTGATAATAACAATAAAGAAGAGAACACAGCCTATTTAGAAAAGCTTCAAGAAGAGTTAAAACCCCTCTTGAGAATACTCAAAGAGACTACTGCAAAAGTAAAAAAGAATTTAGAACCTTGTGAGAAGATAAAAGCTGCAATTATTAAGAATAAAAATCTAGGGGTACAGATACCTGCTACTCTTGTTAAAAATTTCAAGTTATGTCAAATAATGAAAGTACATTATAAGAAGTTAAAAGAAGATTTTGAATATAAAAAAGATCAAATTGAGATACTAAAGAAAAAGATTTTCAGCAGTGCTGTAGATATCTTAGATACAAAGATTATTGTGAATCAGCCAATTAGGGGATATAACAGTATTAAATATAGATTAAGCAACCCTCCCCGGGAAATTAATTTAAAGATAAATGAAAGCATGCATAAAAAAACATTTAAACTTATGGAAGATGAAGAAGGTATCTTGAAAATTGTCAATATAGATTGAAGATTTTTATATTTATAAAATACTCAGGTATTTATCTAAAGAAAGGCTAGATTTAGACCCTTATATGAGTAAATTTGTAAATGAGAGACACTTTTAACTAACTATTGTTGCAACTTACAACACAAATGGTTTTTATTCAGCTATAATACTGCTAATGAAAGATGATCCGAGTTACATCTTTAGACTGTTTTGTATTGACGACCTTTGGTTTCCAGTTTAATCTGCCTAAAAATAAAGCTTCATATTAGATTTTCAACCACCTTAGCAATGAGGTGTATTAAAACAAAAAGGTATTACAATGGCAACATTATCAAACGGTACAGTTAAATGGTTCAACAGCGACAAAGGTTTCGGTTTTATCGAGCAAGAAAATGGTGGTAAAGATGTATTCGTACATTTCCGTCAAATTAACAGCAATGGTTACGACCGTGTTTCACTTAACGAAGGTCAAAAAGTTACTTTCGAATTAGGCGAAGGCGAAAAAGGCCCTCAAGCAGAAAACGTTACAGGTCTGTAATCTTTCTTTGAGCGGATTTTTCCGCTCATATTATTTCAACCCTCTCTATTTTTCCTCAACTTTAAACTTATAATACTCTTTATTTAAGTACAGACTTACATCTTTAATTTCGTCATCAAACCAAGGTGCAGCTGAAGCTGTAGCACAAGAAGTTACCATAGAATGAAGTTTATCAAAGTTACTGATTTTGTCTTTTCGATATTTGAACTTGTTTACACTATGGCATTGAACACAATTTGCTTCGTCAAACATTTCTTTTGCCTCTTGCATATCTGAAAAAGCATTAGTTGTAAGAAGTAGTGGTACTGTAAAAGCGAGAATTTTTAACATTATTGATCCTTTAAAATGATAGAAAAAATTTATCAGTCATTATAATAAAATATTATTTAAATATTTATTGGTAATAAAATTAGTTTTGAATTGTTATGATATGAGAATAATGAAAAGAGGAAAGAACTAACTCCCACAAAAAGTGAGAGTTAAGAAGAAGTGATTATAAATCGCCTTCGTGCTTACCAAGATACTCAGCAACACCTTCAGTTGTAGCTTTCATACCTTCATCACCTTTTGTCCAACCAGCAGCACATACTTCACCATGTTCATCAGTAAATTGCATTGCATCTACCATACGAATCATTTCGTCAATGTTACGACCAAGTGGTAAATCATTAACTACTGAGTGACGAACTACACCTTTACTATCAATTAAAAATGAACCACGTAAAGCTACTGCTTCACCAAAAAGAACATCATAATCTTTAGAAATTTGCTTTGTAAGGTCAGCTACAAGTGGGTAACCAACACGGCCAATACCACCGTTGTTAATTGGAGTTTCTCTCCATGCAAAGTGAGAAAATTGAGAATCTACTGAACAACCGATAACATTTACACCACGATCTTGAAATTCTTTAAGTCTGTGATCAAAAGCGATAAGCTCTGAAGGACATACAAAAGTAAAATCTAGTGGATAGAAAAATAAAACTGTACCTTTTTCTCCCATGTTTTCTGATAATTTGAAGTCATCAACGATTGAACCGTCACCTAAAACTGTTGTTGCTGTAAAGTCTGGAGCTTGATTTGTTACGATCATATGTATATCCTTGTGTGTTATTAAATTTATTGTGGAATTCTAACTGAAAATAATTAACAAAACTTAGAGATAGTAAAGTAATATACTACTTTAAGGACAACCTTTATCTTTATGTCGAAGACATAGAAGAATATATTTATTTATAGATAATAATTATCCTTTAAGTTTAAAAGGAGTATAATTCTTGAATAAACATAGGAGTTTAAGATGAGACAGTATGAAACATATAAATGTAATAAATGTGGAAACGAAGTTGAAGTACAAAGCGTAGGTGGTGGCGAACTTCATTGTTGTGGTCAAGCAATGGAAATGACTACAGAAAACTTAACAATGGTTAATTTAATGAAAGCATTTGCTGGAGAATCTCAAGCTAGAAATAAATATGAATACTTTGCAAAAGTTGCACAAAAAGAGGGTTACAGAGATATAGCAGAACACTTCCAACGTGCTGCAAATAATGAAAAACAGCATGCAAAAATGGAAATTGCATTAAATAATAGAATGGCAAATGATTCTGAAGACAGTTTTGGGACAACCGCTGAAAATCTTCAATACGCTATAGACGGCGAAAGCTATGAGAATGTGACAATGTATCCTGATTTTGCTGCTATTGCAAAAGAAGAAGGTCATAAAGAAGCTGCCAGATTATTTACTGGAATAGGAAAAATTGAAGTAGAACATGAAAAAATGTTTCAAATGCTTTTAGAAAGACTGAATGCTGGTGCAGAACACCTTAGTGATGATGAAGAAGAATCATGGATCTGTGAAGTATGTGGACATGTACATTATGGAAAGAAAGCTTTAAAAACTTGCCCAGTTTGTAAACACGGTGAAGAATATCAATCAAGATTGAATTCTAAGAAATAAATTTTCTAAATAAAGTACGTAAAATATTCAAGTTAAGAATATTTATGTGCTTTATTCCCTCTATTAATAGACAATAACATAATCCAAACAATCTCTTCTCATTAATTATTTTCAATCGATATTATAAATTCATCATTTCTAATTATATACGTATTAAATACTTTTGTATGTCTTTTATATATAATTAAGCAAGTTATAGTGTCTAATATACACGATATATCGTATACTATTATTTTAGTTATAATTTTCTTGATTTATAGAGCTAGACTCTATACTTAAATAAGGAAAATCGATGACTAAAGAGTACATATTTACTTTCGAGTCCGTAACAGAGATTTGATAAATAAAAGTAAATAACAGCATATAATTTGTGTACCTTATTTACATTTAGTTTTTGATTATAAAATAATGTATAATTTGATTTTTTTTATGTTATCCTCCTATCTTCATTAAATCTTCACTTTAATATCCTAAAATATTACCTACAAAGAAAGTTTTATTATGTTGTATAGTATTGTCTATTAGTATAATGATGATATTATTTCTTTAAGACTATCTGAATCAGAGGAAATAAATATGAAAAAAGAAAAAATAACTTTATTAAAGTCAGCAGTAGCTTTAGGTTTAATGCTGAGTTTATCAACGAACACATACGCAGCAACAATAGAAGATAAAATTGCTGGACTTTATGTCGCATTTTTTAACAGAGCAGCTGATAAGTCAGGATTAGAACATTGGGAAAATCAAGCTTCATTACTTGGTGAGGATACAGCAGTAAAAACATTAGCAGCTGATTTTGCAGAACATCCTAAGTTTACTTTTTTATATTCTACCTTAGCTGATGAAGAGTATGTAGAAGCAATATATATTAATAGTCTAGGGCAAGCTGGAGATAGTGAAGGTATTAACTATTGGAAAGGTCTCATAGACAATGGAATGACTAGATCAGATATGGTAGCTTCATTTATATCTTCTGCATTAGACTTTCAAAGAACAGATCCACAATATGCTTCACTATCAGATGAAGTACTAGATGTAGCACAGAAAAGAAGAGATCTATTAGCTAATAAAGTAGAAGTATCATTAGAGTTTGTAAATACTTTAGCTGAAGAAACAAACTTAGAGTCAACTACAGATGCAGAAGATCCAGATGCTCTTGATGCTGATGAAGCATATGCAGCTTCTGTTGCCATGATTTCTGGTATTACTCATGATTCTGCTACAAAAGATGTAGCTAAGAATTTAATAGCTACTATAAATTCAGGGAATGGCGATGCTATAAAAGTAATTAATGAAATTATAAGAACAAATGGTCTCATTACTGATGATTTTAATATAATTGCTTCAGCAATTAATAGAATTAATGTCCCTGCTATGAGTTTAATTAAAGGTACTGTGCCTGGTACTCTTATAGAAGCGTTTTGTTCTGATGGAAGTTATTATCAAGTAGATTCTGTTGACAATAATACAAGCTTACACCCATTTGAAATACTAATTCCAACTGATCTAAATTGTAGATTAGTAATGACAACAAATGAGGATGATAATGAATCAAAAGTTATTACACCAATAGGTATTTCAGATATTAATGGAGATGGAACTTTATTTAAATCTACAGGAGAAACTATTGACCTGGGTAATATACCGTTGGCAATGAGCCGTGATGAAATTAATGATGAAAATAATGATGGTGTTTCAGATGATATTTATTATTTATCTAATGCAGCATTAGTTCGTATTGAACTAGAAAATGACCCTATGGATATAGATGGTGACGGTCTTGTAAATATTTATGAAGATGATGATAATGATGGCGTGAATAATCATGATGATAATGATGATGATGGTGATGGAATACCAGACATTAGTGACAATGATCATAATAATGATGGAATTAATGATAATGATTATGATGGCGATGGTATAAAAAATGACGTAGATCAGGATATAGATAATGATCAACTTTTAAATACCAATGATGATGATGATGATAATGATGGACTGGATGACAATATAGATTCAGATGATGATAATGATGGATTAGAGGACAGTATAGATTCTGACCATGCACATGATGATGCAAACGATAGCTCAAATGATGATTCAACTGGTTCTAACGATGTAAATGATAATGTAAACCATGATTCAAACGATTCAAATGATGATGTAAACCATGATGCAAATGACGATTCAAATGATGATGTAAACCATGATTCAACTGACGATTCAAACGATGATGTAAATGATTCAAATGATGATGTAAACCATGATTCAACTGACGATTCAAATGATGATGTAAACCATGATGCAAATGATGATTCAAACCATGATTCAACTGACGATGCAAATGATGATTCAAACGATGATTCAAACGATGATTCAAACGATGATTCAAACGATGATGTAAACCATGATGCAAATGATGATTCAAACCATGATTCAACTGACGATTCAAACGATGATGTAAATGATTCAAATGATGATGTAAACCATGAT